>NZ_JCASIE010000017.1:0-110025 GCF_059685865.1 Telluria sp. ZB4P36 | reverse complement strand
TCGTCATGCTCTTGAATGAAGAACGGCCCGGCCGAAAAATCGACCGGGCCGTCAAGGCCCTACCTCATCGTTACACCGTTCGTGTCCTGAAGAAGGACCTTAACTGAACGGCATTACACCCTCGGGTGGCGTTTTTGCTTTCAAAGGTTTTTTCATGCACACCCTGCCGCCCTGCCCGGCAGGCACACAATCTGCTAAGAGCGCTGAGAATCTCGATTTCGAGATTCGATCTCCAAACATTGGTTCCGCGTGGGCGCCAGGCGCGCCCTTCCCTTACTTGCGCTCGGAGGCCGACTTGTCGCGCGCCGCGCGGAATTCCGAATCGCGCGCCCAGTTCGGCCAGACGGTCGAATTGGCCAGCTCGGCACCGACGGCGTACAGCAGTTCCAGGTCGCGCGCCATGCCCGTGAAGGTCCAGGCGGGGTCGAACTCGTCCGACGGCTGGTGGTAATTCTTCTCGGTGTAGGTCGCTTCGTCCGCCAGGCCCGCCTGCGTGCCGCCCTCGACCCAGTCCTTGCCCGAGCCGAAGGAAATCGCCGGCACGCCGCGCTTGGCGAAGGGGAAGTGGTCGGAACGGAAGAAGTAGCCCGCTTCCGGCTTCGGATCCGGCGAGTAGCGCATGTCCCAGCCCTTGGCCTTGGCCACCAGGCGGTCCAGCAGGTCGAGCTTGGCGCTGCCCGAGATGTTGAAGTCGCGTGCGGGACCGCGCGGGCTGAGCGCATCCATGTTGATCACGCCCACCGTCGAGGCCAGCGGATACAGCGGGTTCGAGGCATAGTATTCGGAGCCGAGCAGGCCCTTCTCTTCCGCGGTCACCGCCAGGAACACGACGCTGCGCTGCGGCGCCGGCTGCTTGGCATAGGCGCGAGCCAGTTCCAGCATCGCCGCGATGCCGGTCGCGTTGTCGACCGCGCCGTTATAGATCTTGTCGCCCTTCGCATCGGGCTGGCCGACGCCCAGGTGGTCCCAATGGCCGCTGTAGATCACGACCTGCTTCGGCTGCTTGCTGCCTTCGCGGATCGCGACCACGTTCTTCGACTTGATGACCTGGGCATCCACCGCGTAATCGGCCGACAGGCTGACGCCTTTCAAGGCGACCGGCTTGAAGGCGCGCGTCTGGGCCTGCTTCTTGAGCGCCTCGAAATCCAGGCCGGCCGACTTGAACATGGCGGCCGCGAGGTCGCGCTGGATCCAGGCTTCCATCGGGGCGTGCGACTTGCGCGGCTCCTTGCGCACCACGTCGTACATCACGTTGGTGTTCGAATTCTGCACGGTCGGCCAGCCATAGGAAGCGGGTGCGGTCTCGTGCACGATGATGGTGCCGAGCGCGCCGCGCCGCGCCATCTCCTCGAATTTGTAGGTCCAGCGGCCGTAGTAGGTCATGGCCTTGCCGCCGAACTCGCCCTGCCCGGTCTCGAAATCCGGGTCGTTGATCAGCACCACCGCCAGCTTGCCCTTCAGGTCCATGCCCTTGAAGTCGTCCCACTTGCGCTCCGGCGCGGTAACGCCATAGCCGACGAAGACCAGCGGCGCGTTCTTGAACGAAATCTGCTTGAGGCCGCTCATCGAGGCGCGCACGGCCATGTCCGGGCCCTGCTTCAGTTCGCGGCTGGCGCCGCCTTCGGTGAGGGTGAGCTTGACCGGTCCCTTGATCTCGAAGCGGCCGAGCGGCACGTCCTGGGTCCAGGCGCGCTGGCCGCCGGCCAGGTCGCCGCCCGGCTTCAGGCCGGCAGCCTTGAATTGCTGCACCAGGTAGTCGACCGTCTTGGTCTCGCCGGCCGTGTTCGGGCCACGGCCTTCGAATTCATCCGACGACAAGGTCTTGACGTCCTGCGCAAGGCGCTTGGGATCGAACTTCGGCGCTTCCGCCGCGTGCGCGGCAGCCGCGGCGAGGCCCATCAGTACAAGGGTAGCGTGTTTCAAAGCGGTCTCCATGGTTTTGATGATTTGTAGATTCAGCCGGCCACGCGCTTCAAGACGAATTCCGCGCGCGGCTTGTCATGTCTTTCCAGGCGCTAGGTCAGCACGCTGCCATCCTGGCTGAGGCTGACGGTCCAGACATTGGTGTCCGCGCCAGGCACGATCCGGGCGGTATACGCATCGGCGAGGAAGGCCCGGGAACGCGCCGTACCGCCCTGCTTCGCCATGCCGCCATACATGGTCACCGCGTCCGGCGTGGACTTCATCGTGGTCCGTGATCGATTGGACAAGCTCAAGAGTAGCACAGCGGTCCGGCGGCAGACACGGGCTTCACATCGACGGTTTCGTTTGCATTGAACCGGTAAAACCGGGTCATGAATCGGTAATGAACCGACTTAAGCTGACGATTTTGAGTAAATTCATGGACAAAGCCGGCACGGACCCGTAAATTTAGCAATGAACATCGGTTCAACCCAACCAAGGAGCTCACCATGAAGAAAATCGTACTCGGCGCAGTGATGGCACTTTCCCTGTCGGCGGCACAGGCTGCGGACATCGTGGACACCGCCAAATCCGCCGGCAGCTTCAATACCCTGATCGCCGCCGTCCAGGCAGCCGGCCTGGTCGATACGCTCAAGGGCCCCGGCCCGTTCACCGTCTTCGCCCCGACGGACGAAGCCTTCGCCAAGATCCCGAAGGCCAAGCTGGACGCCCTCCTGAAAGACAAGGCCGCGCTCACCAAGGTCCTGACCTACCACGTGGTGCCGGGCAAGGTGATGGCCGCCAGCGTCAAGCCGGGCGCGGTCAAGACTGTCGAAGGCAGCAGCCTGATGGTCAGCGCCAAGGGCAACATGGTCTCGGTGGACAAGGCCAAGGTGCTCAAGACCGACGTGGAAGCCGACAACGGCGTCATCCACGTCATCGACTCGGTCATCATGCCGAAGTAAGCCTCTTCTCCCCAGAGTGGATGCGATAATGCCGCGTCCACTACTACGGAGAACGCCATGCCCCACATCGCCGGTATCGACCACGTCCAGGTTGCGATTCCTCCCGGTGCCGACGAGGCCGCGCGTGCCTTCTACGGCAGCGTGCTGGGCCTGACCGAGATTCCCAAGCCGGCGCCGCTGAACGCCTCCGGCGGCCTCTGGTTCCAGACCGGCGGCAGCCAGTTGCACATCGGCGGCCAGGCCGGCTTCGTGCCGGCCAAGAAGGCGCATCCGGCCTTCGTCATCGCCGATTTCGAGGCCTATTGCGCCCTGCTGCGCGAACGCGGGGTGGAGGTGCGCGAGGAAGTCGGGGTCTATGGCCGGCGCCGCGCGGGCATCGAGGATCCCTTCGGCAACCGCGTCGAGCTGATCGAGGCCGCGCGGACCTGATATATCCTTGCACATTCCGCCTCCGATGCCGTCAGGGTGCCGGGGACGCGAAAATTGCCTGCAGGTCATCCGCGCCGATGGCGGGCGACAGGCCGCCTTCGGCATCCAGCAAACCGTTCGCCAGCTCGCCCTTGCGGCGCTGCATGTCCTGGATTCTTTCCTCGAGCGTGCCGCGGGCGATCAACTTGTAGACGAACACCGGCTGCTCCTGGCCAATGCGCCATGCGCGGTCGGTGGCCTGGTTCTCGCTGGCCGGATTCCACCATGGATCGTAGTGAATGACCGTATCGGCTGCGGTCAGATTGAGGCCTACGCCGCCGGCCTTCAGGCTGATCAGGAATACCCCGGCCCGTCCCTGCTGGAACGCGGCGATCGGCGCAGCGCGATCGACCGTATCGCCGGTGAGCACGACGAATTCGACGGAACGGGTACGTAGTTCATCCGCGATCAGGGCAAGCATGCTGGTGAACTGCGAAAAGACCAGGATCCTGCGTTCTTCGCTCAGCAAGGTCTCCAGCAATTCCATCAGCACGCGCAGCTTGGCCGAATCGCTCGTGCCGTGGGCCGACTTCAGCAGGCGCGGATCGCAGCACACCTGGCGCAGCATGAGCAACGCGTCGAGGATGACGATCTGGCTGCGCGCGAATCCCTTGCGATCGATCTCGTCGCGCACCTTCCGGTCCATCGCCAGCCGGACGGTTTCATACAGGTCGCGCTGGGCGGCGCCGAATTCGACCGGCAATACGATTTCCGTTTTCGGCGGTAGCTCGGTCGCCACCTTGTCCTTGGTACGCCGCAGCATGAACGGTTTGACACGGCGCGCCAGCAAATCCCTGCGCGCACTGTCGCCTTGCTGCTCGATCGGCTTGCGGAATCCGGCATTGAAGGCCTTTTCCTCGCCCAGCAGTCCCGGCATCAGGAAATGGAACTGCGACCACAGTTCGCCCAGATGGTTCTGCACCGGCGTGCCGGTCAGGCACAGGCGATGCCGGGCCTCGATCAGGCAGGCGACCTGGGCCGCCTTGGAACGGCTGTTCTTGATGTATTGCGCCTCATCCAGGATCAACAGGTGATAGCGGTGCCGGCGCAAGGCCTCTTCGTCGCGGGCCAGCAGCGGGTAAGTGGTCAGTATCAGGTCGACGCCCCCGATCTGCTCGAACTGCGCCGATCGCGCCTTGCCGTGCAGGAGAAGCACCCGCAATCCGGGGGCGAACCTGGCTGCCTCGGCTTGCCAGTTGCCCATCAGGCTGGTGGGCGCCACCACCAGCGCCGGCGCATCGAGCCGGCCGGCTTCCTTCTCGGCCAGGACGTGGGCCAGCGTCTGGATGGTCTTGCCGAGCCCCATATCGTCGGCCAGGATGCCGCCGAAGCCGTACTCGCGGAGGAACTGCATCCAGGACAGGCCCGCCTGCTGGTAGGGACGCAGCGTCGCCTGCAGGCCGGCTGGCGCGTCGACCTGCCGAATGCCTTTGAAGTCTTCCAGCTTCCGGCCCAGTTCGCGCAGGCGCTCGCCGCCCATCCAGCGCAGCTGCGCCGCCCCCTCCAGCTCGGCCAGGCGCGCGGCGTCCATGACAGGCAGACGCAGCGCGTCCCCGATGCGATCGCTGAAGTACAGTTCGCCCAAGGTGGCGAGAATAGGCTTGACCCGGCCCCAGGGCAAGGCGACACGGGTGGTATCAGGCAGCTCCGCTACCAGGATGCTGTCGTCGTCGTGGGCCGCCAGGGCGGCGGCGTTGAATTCCTGCGGCGCCTCGCGAATCATTTCCAGCAGTAAGGGCAGCAGGGAATGGCGCTGGCCATCGACCAGCACGCCGAGTTCCAGCGCGAACCAGGCACCCGCCCCTTCGCCTTCCTCGTTCAGTTCCGCGTACCATTCCTGCGCTTCCAGCAGATCGTAGCGGTAGTTACCTCCGAAATCGACCTGCCAGCCGGCGGCGCGCAGGCGCGCGAGCTCATGACGCGCAAATGCGATCCATGCCGTTTCCGTCGGCAGCACCATGGCGCCGGGGAACTCCGCCAGCACGGACTTCGTGTCGGGAGCGGCAAAGCCGAGGTCGGCGAGCGTGGCCCGGGCTGCAGCCTCCGCTTCCACATTGCGCTCGATGAGTTCGACTACGCCATCCTCGACCCTGCGCAGTTCGGATTCGCCTTCCCCGGCCAGCATGCCGTCGTAGAAGAAAGACAGCATGGCATGATCGTGCCACTGCAACTCTCGGCGCCCGGTTGTCGCCAGGCTGTCCAGCGCCAGCAAACAGGTCGGTACAAGACCGCTGCGCCGGCGGGTCTCCAGCGCCTGCGGCGGCGGCAGGATCTGGTCCAGCCCCAGCGCCACGAAACGCGCGGCCATGGGCGCGCGCTGCTCCGGCGCCAGGCGCGGCGCCTGCCGCACCAGCTGGTGCAGGACTTCCCGGGGCATCGCCGCGATCGATTCCGGCAAGCCGAGTTCACCCAGCAGCCCGTCCTCCAGGTAGCGCATCGGCTCGGTCGCAAGCACCTGACTGACCGCCACACCATCTTCGAAACACCAACGCAGCCTGACTGCGCCCTCCTCGACCTCGTCCGCATGCCAATGGAGACCCGCGTGCCGTGGCGGACCGGGACGAACCGGGAGCAGATTGCCGCGCTTGAGGCCGGCAACCGATTCCACCCACCACAGCCGGCCTTCGGCACACAATTGATCAAGGAGGCGGGCGCCGATGCGCCCCTCGGGCCGCGGGGCTTTCGCGTACTTATTTCCTGTATTTAATGCAGAGAACAGCCGGATCGGTTCTTCATCGTCCGCCTGGACGTACGCAGGCTTCGTCAAGAGCAGGTGGTAAGCCTCGTTCTGCACGTTGGCGCCACCGATGCCGCCATCCTTGCGCAGACGTGCCCTGGCCAGGTTCAGGCGCAGGCTGCCATCGTGGGGGTCGGGCAGCAGGACGTAGATGAGCCGTTCTTTCGGCGCCGGCGCCGGCGAATCGGCCCGCATGAAGGCCTGGGCGGACGCAAACTGCTGCAGCCAGTGCTCGGCCATGGCCGGCAAGCCGTTCCCCGCATTTTTATTGATGTGCACCAGAGCGTCCAGCAACACGGCGACGACGTGCTTGCAGCCACCCTCCATCGGGCAGCTGCATTCGCTGTCGAAACGGGTGCCATGGCGACCGGTCTTTACGTAGATCGTCTGCTCATAGACATTTTCCTGGCTCCCTACGACTTCGCCGGTGATCATGTTATCGAAGAAATCGACATCGATGACCATGCCTTGTCGGGCATAGCGTTCGCCGCGCGAGAACGTGGCGGGATCGAACTGGCGGACGACATCCTCACGAGTGAAGTGCATGGGCGTATCGGGTGAAGGAAAAAGAAACGATACGCATTATCGCCGATGAACCTGGCGGCGCAGCCGCACGACGACCGATCGGGATCAATCGCGGGCCGCACGGCTCAGGGTGAAGAACGGGCCCGGCCAGCAAGGCGTCGGCCGGGCCGTGGCGCGCTTACCAGAAGATGACGCGGTCTTTCGGTTCCAGGTACATCTTGTCGCCCGGCTTGACGTCGAAGGCTTCGTAGAAGCCCGGGTGGTTGCGCAGGCTGCCGTTGACGCGGTATTCCGCCGGCGAGTGCGGATCGGACTTGACCTGCGAGATCAGGGCCGCGTCGCGCGCCTTGCCCTTGCGTGCCTGCGATAGGCCCATGAACAGGCGCTGTTCGGCGGTGAAACCGTCGATCACCGGGCCCGGCTTGCCCTTCAGGTAGATCTTGTAGGCGCGGCTGGCCATGATGGCGCCGGCGTTGTCGGCGATGTTCTCGCCCAGGGTCAGCTCGCCGTTCAGGTTATAGCCCGGCAACGGGCTGTAGCCGGCGTACTGCTCCACCAGCACCTTGCCGCGCGCCGCGAACTGTTTCGCGTCTTCTTCGGTCCACCAGTTGCGCAGGTTGCCGTCGCCGTCGTACTGCGAGCCCTTGTCGTCGAAGGCGTGGCTAATCTCATGGCCGATCGAGATGCCGACCGAGCCGTAGTTGACGGCCGGTTCGGCGTTCGCGTCGTACAGCGGGTACTGCAGGCGCGCCGCCGGGAACACGACTTCGTTCAGGGTCGGGCTGTAATAGGCGTTGACGGTCTGCGGCGACATGCTCCAGACGGCGCGGTCGACCGGCTTGCCGAGGCGGTTGAACATGTAGGCATGGCCGAATTCACGCGAGCGCATCACGTTGCCGACCAGGTCGCCGCGCACGATCTTCAGGCCCGAATAATCGCGCCACTTGTCCGGGTAGCCGATCTTGACGTTGATCTTGGAGAGCTTGATCTGCGCCTGCTTCTTGGTTTCCGGCGACATCCACTCCAGCTGCTCGATGCCTTCGCCGAAAGCGGTGATGAAGTTCTTCGCCATGTCCAGCACCTGCTGCTTGCGCTCGGCCGGGAAGTGCTGCGCCACGTAGGCCTTGCCCACCACTTCGCTCAGGTTGCGGTTGATCTCGGCGATCGCGCGCTTCTCGACCGGGCGGTTGACCTTGGTGCCGCCCAGCACGCCGCCGCGGAAGGCGAAGCCCTCGTCCACGAAGGGCTGCGACAGGTAGGGCGCGTAGGCGCTCAGCAGGCGGAATTCGAAGTACGGCTTCCAGGTGTCGAGCGGGGTGGCGGCGATCAGCTTGTCCAGCGCGGCCACGTAGCTCGGCTGGCTGACGATCACGGCGTCGACCTTGCCGGCCGCGCCCACGCCCTTCAGGTAGGCGTCCCAGTCGATGCCGGGCGCCAGGGTGCGCAGCTGGGCCACGGTGTGCTTGTTGTAGCGCTTGACCGGGTCGCGGTTCTCGACCGCGCTCCACTGGGCGCGCGCGATCTCGGTTTCCAGCGCCACGATGCGCTCGGCCTTGGCGGCGGCGTCCTGGTGCCCGGCCAGGCTCAGCATCTTGGCGATGTGCTCCTGGTACTTGGCGCGGATCTCCTTCAGGCGCGCCTCGTCCTGCAGGTAGTAGTCGCGGTTGGGCATGCCCAGGCCCGACTGCGCGATGCCGAGGATGTAGCGGGTCGAATCCTTGTTGTCCTGGCCGACGCCCATGCCGAGCGGGCCGCCGACGTCGATGCGCTCGAAGCGCGCCATCAGCACGGCCATGGCGCGCTTGTCCTTCAGCGCGTTGATGCGGGCCAGTTCCGCCTTCAGCGGGGCCAGGCCGAGTTCATTGCGGCGCTTCTCGTCCACGTAGCTGGCGTAGAAGTCGCCCATCTTCTGGGCTTCCGAGCCGGCCTTGGCGTCCTTCTGTGCCGCGGCTGCGCCGATGATGGCGCTGATCTGCCCCTCGACGCGCTCCTGGGCGATGTTGAAGGCGCCCCAGCTGGAACGGTCCGAAGGGATGTCGACCTCCTTCAGCCACTTGCCCTGGGTGTAGCGGAAGAAATCGTCCTGTGCGCGCACGCCGAGGTCCATGGCCGTGACCTCGATGCCGGATACCGCGCCTGCCGCCGTCGCCACGGTATTCGCCGCCGCGCCATCGTGGGCGCCGGCATGGGACGCTACGGCGAACAGCCCCGCGATCAAAGTGCTGCACAGGCTAGGTTTCATGTCTCTCTCCAGATCAGATTGTTGGTGTTGATAACCGAACGATCCTAATCCAACTGGATGAGCTATGCCAAGGCCATTTTTGTATGCATGTTGTTTCAACGGCGCCCGTCAATACAGGGCATGCTCACTTGCCGCGCACGACCCGCAGCTTCACCTTCTTGCCCTGGCGGTAGGTGTACAGGGTCATCGCGGCATTGCGCAGGTCACCTTTCGGGTCGAAGGCGATGGAGCCGGTGACGCCTTCGTGCCGGATCGCCGCCAGCGCGGGCAGGAAGCGCGCCGGCTCGGTCGACCCGGCCTGCTGCATGGCGGCGGCAAATACCATCACCGCATCGTAGGCATAGGGCGCATAGGTCTCGACCGGCGTGCCGTAGCGCTGGCGGAAACGCTCGGTGAAGGCGGTGAACCTGGCTTCCTGGGCGCCGCTGACGCCGCCCGCGACCGCGCAGAAGACCTTGTCGTCGCCCAGCGCGTCGCCGGCCAGCAGCGGCAGCTTTTCGGAGCAGACGCCGTCGCCGGCAACGAAACTCGCCTGCAGGCCCAGGGTCTTCATCTGCTTGAGCATGGGACCGGCCACCGCATCCATGCCGCCGTAGAAGATCACGTCCGGCTTGTGACCGCGGATCTGGGTCAGGATGGCGCTGAAATCGGTCGCCTTGTCGTGGGTGAACTGGCGGCTGACGATGGTGGCGCCGCCCGTGCTGCGCACTGCGCGCGCGAACTGGTCGGCCAGGCCCTGGCCGAAGGCGGTGCGGTCGTCAATCACGGCGATCTTCTTCGCCTTGAGCGCGCCGAGCGCGTGGCGCGCCAAGGTGCTGCCGATCAGGTTGTCGTTGGCCACCACCCGGAACGCGGTCTTGTAGCCCTGGTTGGTGTAGACCGGCGTGGTGGCGGCCGGCGAAATCTGTGGAATGCCGGCGCTGGCATAGATCTTCGAGGCCGGCACGGTCGGCCCCGAATTCAGGTGACCCACCACGGCCGCCACGCGCGCGTCGACCAGCTTCTGGGCCACCGCCGTTCCGGTCTTCGGGTCGCTGGCGTCGTCTTCCGGCTGCAGTACCCACTTGATCTTCCTGCCGCCGATCGCGATGCCTTCGGCGTTCAGGTCGTCGATGGCCATGCGGGCGCCGTTCTCGATGTCCTTGCCCTGGTGGGCGCCGGGACCGGACAGCGGCGAGGCGGTGCCGATCCTGACTTCGGTTTGTGCGCCGGCCGGCACGGCGGCGAGCAGGAAGGAGGATGCGAGGACGGACAGGACGGCGACAGAACGCATGGCAGGCTTTCTCGATGGAATGCCATCGATTGTACTGCCGGGCTGGGGCAGCACCAACCGCCATGCGTTCTCGGGAGCGTTGCGTGCTCTTAGTGCTTAGTGGAGTACGTCAGGCGTGCGCTTGATGATGACGGCTTCCAGGTATTCGGCCGGCACCACCAGCGAATTGTCGCCGGCCGTGTTGGCGCCCTCGATCAGGGTGGTCAGGTCCTGCTCCAGCGCCAGCCGGCCGGCCGGATCGAGGGCAGCGAAGGCCTTGTGCACCGGTCCGTAATAGTCGCGGAAGATCTGGATCATGTGCGCCGCCGAGGCATAGCGGAAATTGAAGACCTTCGGCTGGGCGCGGATGCTGGCCGCCGCGTCGCCGAACAGCTGGCGCAGGTATTCTTCGCTGCCCCACATCACCGGCGAGACCAGCCCGGCGGGCGGCGGCACGTGGCGGCCCACTGTCTTGAACATCTGGCCGATGAAGCCGGACGGCGTCCAGTTGGCCATGCCGATGCGCCCGCCGCCGCGCACCACCCGCATCATCTCGCCGGCGCAGCGCGCATGGTCGGGCGCGAACATGACGCCGAAGGTGGACAGCGCGACGTCGAAGCTGGCGTCGTAGAACGGCAGCGCCTCGGCGTCGGCCTCGCGGAAGGCGATCTCCAGGCCCTCGGCGGCAGCGCGCATGCGGCCCTTCTCGAGCAGGGCGGGAACGTAATCGGTCGAGGTCACGCGCGCGAAGCGGCGCGCGGCGGCCAGCGTGGCATTGCCGTTGCCGGCCGCGATGTCGATCACGCGTTCGCCCGCGCGGATGTCGGCGGCTTCGGCGAGCGACTCGCCGACGATCTGCAGCGTGACCCCGATGATGGCGAAGTCGCCGCTTGCCCATGTGGCCTGCTGGCGCTGCTTGATGGCCGCATAGTCAGGAAGTGGGGCGTCGGCCGGCTGGCGCGGCGTCGGTGTGGAAGTGCTGGGTTGGGTCATGACAGGTCTCCTCGGAATACCCGGTAGCGGGTGCATGCTTGGACCAACAGCGGAAAACAAGATTCGGCGGCGCCTTGCCTGGTCATTCAGCATAGGCCGCCGGCGGCGGAAGTCCAGCGCTGGAAGCCCAGTGCTGCGCGAGCCCGCGCACGGCTGGGCGGCGTCGGTGCGCCGGGGTTCCGGAAGCGGCGATATACTGGACTTATAGCCTGACCGGCATGCGGAGCAGCTTGCATGCGGTTAAGGAAGACGCTAACGATTCATCACTGACAGGGGGTAGCATGCCAACAACCTGGATTCTTTCGGCCAACGCGGGCCGTGTGCGGTTCTTCTCGGAGTCCGATCCAGCCGAACCATTGCAGGAAATCGAAGACATGGTCAGTTCCGCTGCGCAACTGCGCACGGTGGATACCGAGACCGACCGGCTCGGCCCGACCGCTGCCGCAGGCAGCCGCCACAACATCGGCGGCAACGAGGGCGCCGGCATGGCCCACAATGCCAAGGCGGGTGCACCGAACAAGCAGTACCAGCCGGCACAGACGCCCGACCAGCACGCGGCCGACCTGTTCGCCAAGGACGTCGCGACCTACCTGCTGAAGGGGCATAACGAGGGCCGCTTCCAGCAGTTGGTCATCTCCGCCTCGCCGGATTTCCTGGGCGTGCTGCGCACCAAGCTCGATCCGCAGGTCCAGAAACTGGTCAAGGCCGAATTCAACAAGGACTATACGCACTCCAGCCCACAGCAGCTGCGCGAGCAGTTGCACGCCCACCAGGCCAAGCTTGCCGAATAAGCGGGTGCCGGAAGACGTACGAACGCCAGCCGCGGCTGGCGTTTTTTCTTAGTGCGTCCCGGCGCGCTGCAAGGCGGCGTCCTGCACGCAAATCTGGTTGCGCCCGCCCTGCTTCGCCGCATACAGCATAGCATCCGCGCGCAGGAACAGTTCGTTCTCGCTGCGGTACTCCGGATAAGCCGCCACCCCGCCGCTGAAGGAGAAATGGCGCAGGTCGCCGGGGCCGACCTCGAAGGGAATCGCACAGAAGGCCTGGCGCATGGCGTCCAGCCGGCGCCTGCCCTGTTCCAAGGTGCAATTCCAGAACACGACGACGAATTCCTCGCCGCCGAAGCGGCTGAGCAGGTCGCACTCGCCAAGCTGCGCCGCCAGGCTCAGGGACAGGCGCTTGATCACGATGTCGCCGAAGTGATGCCCCCAGGTGTCGTTGATGGTCTTGAACTTGTCGATGTCGATGATGCCGAAGGCCAGCGGGCAGCCTTCCTGGGCCGCGCGCCGGATCAGGTCCTGCGCCTTCTTCTGCAGGCCGACCTTGTTGAGCAGGCCGGTGGCGCGGTCTTTCCCGATCAGGTCCTTGTTGATGCGGATCTTGTTGGCGCGGTTCACCAGCTGGGCTTCCAGCAGGCCGGGCTCGCAGCTGGCCAGCACGCTGTCGAAACCGTCGGCCAGCGCGCGCCGGGTGATTGCGGCATCCTGCCGGCACTGCAGCAGCATGATTTCGCGCACCGGGTCGGCTTCTATGTTTTTCTGCAAGACGCGGGCGATGGCCTCGGTACGCGCGTATTCGCCGTCGCTCACCAGCACCAGGTCGGGCTGCAGCTCCTTGACGCGCAGGTGCAGGGTCTGGGCGTCCGCGTGGCGGACCGCCTCGATGCCGCGCTCCAGGAGCCCCGCATCGTCCAGCCCGGCCACCTCGCCGAGCACCACCATGCGCACCAGGTCGCCGCGCTTCTTCTGCACGAACAGCTTGAACAGCTTGTCGACGAACACGTCGTTGGCGATCGGCTTTTCGGCATAGGCCAGGCAGTTGCTGTCGACCAGGCGCTGCTGCAGCAGGAAACGGCTGCCCTGGCGCGTGCTCTGCAGGTAGACGTAGCTGTGGTCGGAAGGCAGGCGCTGCAGCAGTTCGCCCAGCATCAGGGTGCGGCGCCGGTCCGGCATGTCGGCCTGCATGTTGTGCAGGGCGTCGAGGTCGATCACGTACAGGTTGTCGCCCTGGTCCCGGGCCACCGCCTCGACGAAGGCCGAGACCTCGTCGAAGAACAGGATGTCGAAGTCGTATTTGTGGGCATGCAGGAGCAGCTCGGCCCGGTTGTCCTTGATGAAGAAACTCTGCGATAACAGAAGAACCTGATTCCTGTACAGCGGCATGGCGTGCGTCATGGTTTCTCGACTTCCTTGCTGGATACGCAGTGCTGACTCGATGCCCAAATGTTATATTTATGGCAGGAATCTCATTGTCTCGTTGTCTGCCCCAAAAGGCAAATGCTTTGATCTTTGACGCGGCGCAAATCTGGCCTAGACTGGAGTGGGTCGCTTGAAACCAGAGGCCCAACGCCGGCATCAAAGCACAATGCCGGTAACGCCATCAGCCGGATGGGAGAGAACGATGAGACCCGTACGCATCATCACGGCAGTCGGGGCGGCAGCGCTTGCGGCCGTGCTTGCAACGCTGTTTTCCGCCCATCCGCCGGCCGCCGCCGGTTCCAAGCAAGCCTTCGATCCCCTGTTCGCCCCCGGCGCCACGTGCACGCCGGGGCGTCCCGGGCGTCCGCCGCTGCTCGATCGCCTCGTGCTGGCACAGGCCGAGACCACGCCGTTCAAACCGGGCCAGGTCGTACCGCCACCCAAGGGCAGTGCGCAGAAAGCCGATGCGGCGCCTCCCCTGTATGCCAACCTCGGCAGCCTGCACATTCCCGTGACGACCGCCAGCAAGCGCGCCCAGGCCTATTTCGACCAGGGCATGCGCCTCACCTTCGCCTTCAACCATGCCGAGGCGGCACGCGCCTTCCGCGCCGCCCAGCAGCACGATCCGGGCTGCGCCATGTGCCATTGGGGTGAGGCGCTGGTGCTGGGCCCGAACATCAATGCGCCCATGTTCCCGGAAGCCGCCGGGCCGGCAGCCGCCGCGGCCGCGAAGGCCGTGTCGCTGGCGGGCAAGTCCACGCTGCCCGAACAGGCCCTGATCCGCGCCGTGGCCCGCCGCTACCAGCCGGAACCGCCCGCCGACCGCGCTCCCCTCGACAGGGCCTACGCCGATGCCATGGCCGAGGCGGCGCGCAGCTTCCCCAACAACGACACCATCCAGGTACTGTATGCGGAAGCCCTGATGGACCTGTCGCCCTGGGATTACTGGCAGGCCGGCGGCGCCCAGCCCAAGAACCGCACCGCCGACCTGGTGGCCGCCCTCGAACGCGTGCTGGAACGCAATCCGAGCCATGCGGGAGCGGCCCACTACTACATCCATGCGGTCGAGGCATCCTCCCATCCGGAGCGGGCGCTGCCGGCCGCCAGGATACTGGCGCGCCAGATTCCCGGCGCCGGCCACGTCGTGCACATGCCCTCCCACATCTACTACCGGCTCGGCATGTACCGCGAGGCGCTGCAGGCCAACCTCGACGCGATCGCCGTCGACGAACAGTACTTCGGGCGCTCGCCGAGCGATCCGGTCTACCGCGGCGCCTACTACCCGCACAACATCCACTTCGTCATGGTGTCGGCCCTGATGGGCGGCGACGGCCGCACCGCGCTCGAGGCAGCCGGCAAGCTCGACAAGTCGATCAGCCCCGAGCTGCTGAAGGGCTTCCCCAGCCTGCAGCCGGTCAAGGCCGCGCCCTATTTCTCGCATGTTCAGTTCAGTTCGCCGGACACCCTGCTGGCCCTGCCCGACCCCGGACCCGACTTCGTGCTGGTCAGGGCGATGTGGCACTACGCCCGCGCCGTCGGCTTCGCGCGCAAAGGCATGCATGCCGAAGGCAGCCGCGAACTCGCGGCGCTCGAAGGCCTCGAACGCAGCGCCGACTTCAAGCCGATCGCGGAGTGGAACATCCCGGCGCGCGAGATCGTGCAGACGGCGCGCGCGGTCGCACGCGGGCGCCTGGCCGATGCGCGCGGCAACATGCCGGAGGCTATCGCGGCCTACCGCGAAGCGATCGCGGTGCAGGACAGCCTGCCCTACATGGAGCCACCCTACTGGTACTACCCGGTACGCCAGTCGCTGGGGGCGGCGCTGCTGCGCACCGGTCAGCTGGAGGCGGCCGAACAGGTGTTCCGTGACTCGCTTGCCCGCATACCGAGCAACGGCTGGGCATTGCGCGGCCTGATCGAGATCTACCAGCAACGGGGAGATGCGCCCGCGCTGGCGGCGGCCCGCAAGCGCTTCGAGACGACCTGGCTGGGTGAGCCGGGCGGGCCACCGCTGACACGGCTGTAGTGGATTGTTACAGTGGGGCGCTTTGCAGCTGCCTGCGGCACTGCTATAGTGGACGTTCGCGACAGATGCGTCACCCTGCTGTCCGGCCTGAATCACTTGAGAAAAACGCTGACCTGTGGTCGGCGTTTTTGCTTTTGGGGCCGGCTTGATTTCCTGTCAATGTCCTTTCATTCAGCTTTTCTACCGGGTGCGATGACGCAGCGCCCGGCATCCGCTACGATTGCATGGCTGCGGCTCCGCGGCCGGAGGTTGATCTTGCTACCGAAAATCCTGACTCTGCCATTCCAGATGCGCGGCATTGCGCCCCTGCTGCTGGCGCTGGCCAGCGCCTGGCCCGGCATGGCATCGGCCCTGCCGGCGCCTGTCTATGGCGCCGAGCAATTGACCACCTTGGTGAATGGCTACCGCAAGGCCCCGGGCAGCTGCCTGGGCCGCAGCGCTGCGCCGGTCGAGGCGCTGGCGCCGCACCCGGCGCTGGCGCGGGTGCGCATCGGGCCGGCCACCTTCATCGAAGCGGCGCTCGAGCAAGCCGGCTTTGCCGCCGAGCGCGCCGTGACCGTCAGCGTGAGCGGTCCGCAAACGCCGGCGGAAGCGATGGCCGTGCTGCAGGAAAAATACTGCGCGACCCTGCTGGATACCCGCTTCTCGGCCGTCGGCAGCTACCGCAGCGGCGACGAATGGACCGTCATCCTGGCCAAGGCGGCGCCGCCACTGCCTTCCGACACCTTTCCGGACTGGCACGAAGCCGGCAAGGCCATCCTGGCCAGCGTGAATGCGGCGCGCGCCAGCGCCCGCAGCTGCGGCAAGCAGCAGTTCGCGGCGGCGCCGCCGGTGAGCTGGAATCCGCGGCTGGGCGAAGCCGCGCTGGCGCACAGCCGCGACATGGCGGCGCGCCGCTATTTCAGCCACCGGGCCAAGGACGGCAGCCAGCCGGCCGACCGTGCCGCGCGCGCCGGCTATGCCTGGCAGCGGGTCGGCGAGAACATCGCCTTCGGCCAGAACACGCCCGACGAGGCCGTGGCGGGCTGGCTCGACAGTCCAGGCCACTGTGCCAACATCATGAATCCGGGCTTCACCGAGATGGGCGCCGCCTACGGCGTGGCAGCGGAAAAGCGCAGCGGCATCGTCTACTGGACCCAGGTGTTCGGCCGCCCGCGCTGATCAGGCGCGTCGGCAAGGGGTGTCCCATTCCTGTCCCGCCAGCGTGTGCCCGGAGAGGCGAAGCGGACGCTCCGGAAAGCCCGGTTTGGATAGACTGGCGCGGCAGTCCGCACGCGGCGGACCTGCCACGCACAGGGAACCCATGCAACCGAACCTCGGCCTCGTCTGTATTACCGCGTCGAAAGACGTCCGCTACCGCACGGTCACGCGCAAGCGCCTGCTCGAGCACAGCCTCGACGCCCAGCGCAAGCTGCTCGAAGACCTCTACCGCGACAACATCCAGACCCTGGACAAGGCGCTGCGCTACTGCGAGGCCGAGGGCATCCGCCTGTACCGCCTGCCCTCCTCGATCTTTCCCTTTGCCGACGAAGACATCGGCCGCGACGTGCTGGCGCCCTTTGCCGCGACCCTGGTACGCTCGGGCCGGCGTGCGACCGAGCGCGGCATCCGGCTGGTCATGCACCCGGACCAGTTCGTGGTGCTGAGTTCGGATTCGGAAGGGGTGGTGGCGAACAGCGTCAAGATCCTGCAGATGCACGCCGACATCATGGACCTGCTCGAGCAGCCACGCTCGCCCTGGGCCCTGCTCGAGATCCACGGCGGCAAGGGCAATCGCGCCGACGCGCTGGTCGAGCGCATCGCCCTGCTTCCCGACGCCATCCGCTGCCGCCTGGGGCTGGAGAATGACGAATATGCCTATGGGGCGGAGGAAATCTACGACATCTGCATGCGCGCCGGCGTGCCGATGGTATTCGACGCCCACCACCACGTGGTGCACGACAAGCTGTCGAGCTATGAAGATCCCAGCGTGGGAGACATGCTGCTGAAAGCGCGCGCCACCTGGGCCAATCCCGCGCACCAGCTGGTGCATATCTCGAACGGCCGCGAAGGCTTCAATGACCGCCAGCATGCCGACCTGATCGAGGTCATGCCCTCGTCCTACCTGAGCGCGCCCTACATCGAGATCGAGGCCAAGCTCAAGGAAGAGGCGATTCGCGGACTCCGTACCTGGTCGGCATCCGCCACGGTTTAGCCAGCCGTCACCTTGTCGAGCCAGGGCTCGACCACCGCAAGCAGCGCTTGCGGCGCCTCGATTGGCAGCATGTGGCCGCTGTCCTCGATCAGGGCGAACTCGGCGCCGGGGATCCCGGCAAGCATCTCCTCCGCTTCCTCGCGTGAACGCAGCCGGTCCTGTCCCGCCGCGACGACCAGGGTCGGGCAGCGGATCTCGTGCAGCCGCTCGCGGTCGCTGGTGCGCACGATCGCGGACTGGCGGCGGAACACCTCGCCGCCCAGGCGCACGCCCATGGCGCGCACGCGTTCGACCAAGGTCTCGTTGGCGGCCTCTTTCGGGTGCAGCGAGGTGGCGATCGCGGTCTTGCTCAGGCCCGAGAACGAGACCGAGGCCGCGGCCTTGCCGACCGTGCCGCGGCTCTGCCGCAGCGATGGCGTATCGGCGCGGGTCGAGGTGGCGATCAGGACCAGCGCGCGCACGCGGTCGGGCGCCAGCCGTGCGATCTCGCGGGCGACGTAGCCGCCCATCGAAAAGCCGACCAGGATGAAGTGAGAGGGAGCTTTGGCCAGCGCGCGGGCGGCCATCGCTTCGATGGAGGAATCATGGCGCAGGTCCGCGTGCGTCACCGGCCCGAATTTTCCGAGCGCTTGGAGCACGTCGTCCCAGAGCGTTTCGTCGGCCATGTAGCCGGGTACGAGCAGGATAGACATCGCGCCATGATAGCGCAGCCCTCAGCTACCCTGCGTCAGGTATTGCGCGACTGGGCCTGCGACACGTTGCTGCCCGGCGGGACGCTTTGCGTCAGCCAGACGTTGCCGCCGATGGTCGAGCCGGCGCCCACCGTGATCCGGCCGAGCACCGTGGCGCCGGCGTAGATCACCACGTCGTCCTCGACGATCGGGTGGCGCGGCGCACCCTTGACCAGTGCGCCGCTGGCGTCCACCGGGAAGCGCTTGGCGCCCAGGGTCACCGCCTGGTAGAGGCGCACGCGCTCGCCGATGACGGCGGTCTCGCCGATGACGACGCCGGTGCCGTGGTCGATGAAGAAGCTGCCGCCTATCCTGGCCGCCGGGTGGATTTCGATGCCGGTCAGCGAGTGCCCGATGTCGGCGACCAGGCGCGCCAGGAAAGGCACGCCGAGGCGGTGCAGGCAATGCGCCAGGCGGTGGTAGAGGATGGCGAGGGTGCCCGGATAGCACAGCATGATCTCGGCCACCGAACTGGCGGCCGGATCGCCCGCCAGCGCGGCCTGCACGTCCGAGACCAGCAAGGCCCGGATCGCCGGCAGGCTGGCGGCGAACTCGCGCGTGATCGCGCGCGCCTGTTCGGACAGCGCGGCATCGTCGGCCTCCTCGAACTGGGGAGCAAAGCGCAGGGCCCGTCGCACCTGCCCGACCAGCCGGTCGAGCGTGACGTTGAGCGTGTCGCCGACGAAGTAATCGATGCTTTCGTCGTTCAGGTCTGGCCGCCCGTAATGGGTTGGAAACAGCGCCGCCGAGACGCCGTTCACCACCTGGGCAAGGACCTCGCGCGAAGGCAGTTCGCGCACACGGCCCTGGTGGCGGATGTTGTGGGTCGATTCGCGCGAGGTGCGCAGCGCATCGATGATCGGGCCCAGGTACCATTGCACGGAGCCGGAAGAGGTCGGGAAGTCGCTGTTCATGTGCCGAGCCTACCTGCTTTGGCGGCACCGGCCAACGACATAAATCAGGGATCGATATGCGGAAATCGTTGTGAATTAGTGGTCGTGCATAAGTTGAGGAACTTCATTACTTCTGGTCCATATTTTGCTTTATGTTAAAGAACTGCGGTCTGAGCAAGCAGTCCAGCAGTCGACGTGCGGCCGGCCGCCCCATTTTGGGGCGGGCTGCACCAGCATGAACCCCTCTACCCACCCGGGAGCCGAAGTGTCCAGTGTCCGAGCCCAGTTACGAAGCGTGTTTGCGTTCGTCATCATCATTTCCTTTCTCTCGACCGCGATCGCCATCTGGCGCCTGCAGGTGATGTCCCAGGAAACCGAAGCGCTCACCCAGCGCCCGCTGGCCAAGGAGCGCCTGGCCTCGCAATGGCTGCTCAACACCTCGGTCTCGGCCAAGCGCACCGCCGCGGTCGCGCGTTCCAGCGATCCCGAACTGGCCAAGGCCTTCGCGGCCGAGAGCACGGAATCGAGCCGGCGCACCAGTGCACTGCAGAACAAAATCGGTGAATTGCTCGACACGCCGGAAGAACAGGCCTTGTTCGCCGCCATCGGCGAAGCGCGCGGACGCTACATCGACACCCGCGACCGGGTCATGAAGCTGAAGACGGACGGTCTGGCTGCCGAGGCCATGACGCAGTACGAAAAAGAGTTCGTGCCGGCCACCCAGCACTACCTCGACAAGGTCTCCGCGCTGCAGGCGCTGCAGCACCAGGCCATCGATACCATGGCGAAGCAGGTGCTGGAGGGCGCGCGCGCCAGCACCACCATGCTGGTGACCCTGTGCCTGCTGACCCTCGCCGGCAGCATCGCGGCCTCCATGCTGTTTGCGCGCGCGCTGTTCCGGCGCCTGGGCGGCGAACCGGCGGAGGCGGCGCGCGTGGCCGGCGAAATCGCCGCCGGCAAGCTGGACGTCCGGATCGACCTGCGGCCGGGCGACCAGGCCAGCCTGCTGCATGCCCTGCAAGGCATGCGCGACAGCCTGGCACGGATCGTCGGCCAGGTACGCGACGGCACCGCCACCATCGGCGCCTCGGTCGAGGCGATGGCGAGCGAAGCCCAGGAGCTGTCGCGCCGTACCGAGAGCCAGGCCGCCGCGCTGGAACAGACCGCATCCTCGATGAACGAGCTGGCGCACGCGGTCGGGCACAGCGCCGCCAGCGCCGAAGAAGCGAACGGGCTCGCGCTGACCGCATCGGCGGTGGCCCGGCAGGGCGGCGCGATGGTGGGGCAACTGGTGGACACGATGGGGTCGATCAACGCCTCGTCGGCGCGCATCGTCGACATCACCGGCGTCATCGACGGCATCGCCTTCCAGACCAATATCCTGGCCCTGAACGCGGCGGTGGAAGCGGCGCGTGCCGGCGAACAGGGCCGCGGCTTCGCCGTGGTGGCCGGCGAAGTGCGCAACCTGGCGCAGCGTTCGGCGGCGGCAGCCAAGGAAATCAAGGAGCTGATCGACGACTCGACCCGCCGCGTCTCGCAGGGCGCCGACCTGGCCGGGCGCGCCGGTACGACCATGACCGGCATCGTCGAGAGCATCGGCCGGGTGACCGCGATCATGGGCGAGATCGTCGATTCGAGCAGGGAACAGGCCAATGGCATCCAGCAGGTCCACCGCGCCGTGGCGGACATGGACAAGGTCACCCAGCAGAACGCGACCCTGGTGGAAGAATCGGCGGCCGCGACCGAGTCGATGAAGGAGCAGGCAGCGCGCCTGAGGCAGCTGGTGGCGGTCTTCAGGCTGGCCGAGCGGCCGCTGCGCAAGCCCGGGCCACGGGAGGTGGCGCTGCGCAAGGCCGCCGCGCCGTCCACGCCCGCCGAGCGCAAGGCGCCCGAAGAGGCGTGGGAAGCGTTCTAGGCCTGCTTGCCGGCCCGGCGAATCTGAAGCACCATGACATACCCCTTACTTTCTCGAGTCCTGCATGAACCTGCCTTCCCACCAGCTGTCGATGACGGTCCTGATGACCCCGGACACGGCCAACTTCTCCGGTAACGTCCACGGCGGCACCATTCTCAAGCTGCTCGACCAGGTGGCTTATGCCTGCGCCAGCCGCTATGCCGGCCGCTACGTGGTGACGATGAGCGTGGACCAGGTTACCTTCCGCCAGCCGATCCACGTCGGCGAGCTGGTGACCTTCCTCGCCTCGGTGAACTACGCGGGGCGCAGCTCCATGGAAATCGGCATCAAGGTGATCGCCGAGGACATCCGCTCGCAGGCGGTGCGCCACGTAAACAGCTGCTTCTTCACGATGGTGGCGGTGGACGACGACCGCAAGCCGGTCGCGGTGCCGCCGCTGCAGCCGTCGACCGAGGAGGAACTGCGCCGCTTCGAGGAAGCCAAGGGCCGCAAGGACGCCCGGCTGGCGCTCGAACGCCGGCACGCCGAGCGCGCCGCCGCGCGTTCCTGATTGCGGCGATAGCATCCTGCCGTGCGTCGGCATGCACCGGGTGCGGCTACCATCTGGGCTCGACCATTCCGGGACCGCGCATGAAGACCGCCCTGCTTGCATCCTTGCTGCCCCTGCTGCCCCTGTCCGCGCCGCCCTCCCACGCGGCCGGCCAGGAAACCGGCGCCGCCAGGCCGCTTGCCACCATCCCCGCGCTCGACGTCAAGCGCTACATGGGCACGTGGTACGAGATCGCGAAGTTCCCCAACCGCTTCCAAAAGAAGTGTGCGGGCTTCACCACCGCCACCTACAGCCTGCGCGAGGACGGCCGCGTCGACGTGGTCAACCGCTGCCGGCGCGCCGACGGCAGCACCGACACGGCCAGCGGCGTGGCGCGCCAGCTGGGCGCTGCCACGTCGCCGAAGCTGGAAGTGCGTTTCGCACCGGCCATCGTGTCCTGGCTGCCGATGGTCTGGGGCGATTACTGGGTGATCGACCTCGATCCGGCGTATCAATTGGCCGCAGTCAGCGAGCCGAAGCGCGAATACCTGTGGATCCTGTCGCGCACGCCGAGGGTCGATCCGGCCGCCTATGACGCCCTGCTGGGCCGGCTACGGGCCCTGGGCCTGGACATGAACCGGCTGATGCCGACAAAACAGGCAGAATGAGGGGCGCCGGCCGCATGCACCGCGGCACTACCGCAGAGCCAAGCCTTGTGCTAGAATGCGAGCCCTTGGCCTGGTAGCTCAGTTGGTAGAGCAGAGGATTGAAAATCCTTGTGTCGGTGGTTCGATTCCGCCCCGGGCCACCAAGAACATCGTTCACACAACGCCCACTCATGCGAGTGGGCGTTGTCGTTTCCGGCGCCCTGTATTTGCGAGCCCTACTACGCTAAAAGCCGCTTGACTTCCGAACTCGCAGCACTAGGCTACTTAAGAGCACCTCGAAAACCTGCTGCTGGTATTCCCATCGACGGATAGTCTGGAGGTGTCCATGAACCGCATCCGGCACAAGCATCCGCGACTGCCATCGGACGCGGATCTTATTGGGAGAGATCATGAACGCGCAAGGAAACAAGCAATTAGTGATGGAGGGATATCGACTATTCCAGGCTGGGCAGATCGACGAATTGCTCAGTCGCTACCACGACGACGCTGAATGGACCAGTCCGGAACTGGAGTTCGTGCCATTCTCCGGCGCATTTCACGGCAAGGCGGAGATCGCCCAGTTTTTCGCCAAACTCGACGCTTCGGTACATGCCAACCGCTTCGAGCCTACGCAATTCATCGCGGAAGACGACAAGGTCGTGGTGACTGGCTTTGCAAACTGGCTCGCGAAACCGACTGGCCGCAGCTACGACAGTCCGTGGGTTCATATATTCACCTTACACGATGGAAAAGTGGCTAAATTCGAGAGCTTTTCAGACACCTTGGCAGTGGCTCGGGCATTCCTTCCCGAGGAAACAGGACGGGTATCGAACGCGGCACCGATGCACCACTAGCGGCTCGCGCTTTAATGGTGCAAGCGACGTCGCTTACCTAAATGGAATGGGCACGATTGTCCACGTTTGTCAGTAAAGGAGTTGGTCATGACGCGCAAGTTCATTGATTGCCGAGAATTCCCAAGCGACACGCATTGCTCTGTCGCCATCTCGGCCGACAGCGAGGAAGAGTTATTGCAAGCTGCAGTCGACCATGCGGTTTCAGTGCATCATCATGGCGATTCGCCGGAGTTGCGCCAGCAGCTGCGCCGGATGTTCAAGGATGGCATGCCGCCTGAACATCTGCCTGCGGGCGGACAGGCGGCAAGCGCCGGTAATGGCGCCCCACTGGCGCATTGAGGATGGAAATCCACGCTTCCGTCTATGCCGCCAAAAATGCGGGGCGCAACCAGGTGCATCCGTGAAGACGGGCACACCTGGCGATCAATCTTTCTTTTCCCTGAATTCACCCTCGATCACCCTGTCGTCGGTGCTGTTGGGAGGGGTTCGGCCAGCGAACTTGAAGACCGACGTAAACATTCGATCGAACATGGCTCGCCTCAACCAAGGGTAGGTGAGAAGAAAAGCCGTAACGAAACCTGTGAACGCTGCGGGCACGTAGTCGCTTCGCGACAGGAAGTACAAGCAGCAGAGTGCGAGCAAGCCGACGATGAGTGGTCGACGTAGAGGTTTGGGCAATAAACCGACAATCCGCAGCTTGCCTTTGCTTATCCAGGGAAATCTTGCAAAAAGACCGCCAAGGAGCAGCCCTGCCATGACCCGACCCGTGCCGAGATGATCGGCCAAGACCCCGACGACGAGGAAACCGGTGTAGGTCATCGTGCTGG
Source organism: Telluria sp. ZB4P36 (assembly GCF_059685865.1). Taxonomy (NCBI): domain Bacteria; kingdom Pseudomonadati; phylum Pseudomonadota; class Betaproteobacteria; order Burkholderiales; family Oxalobacteraceae; genus Telluria; species Telluria sp. ZB4P36. The sequence goes on along the minus strand of NZ_JCASIE010000017.1, from coordinate 86,127 downwards.
CCAAGGCTGCCAGCACTGATAATGCAACAGCGACCGTTAGCTTTGGCATACGTATCGCCGCTTTGACGAGAAAACCCAGAATTTTGTACTCCGGCAAATGGGAATTGGAATTTATCGTAAATTTTAACAGTACGCACAAAACGACAACGCCAAGCCTCGCAGCTTGGCGTTGTCGTTCCTGTGAAATGCTTGTGTCTGGTTTGTTCGGTGCTAGATCGTTCCCTCCCTGCCACCGGTTTTGCCTGGGATGACGACGTCATCCAAATCAATGTTCTCGTGCTCAAACAAGGCAGGGGAAGTCTGAAAAGGCAGCTTTTTACGCTGGCATCCAGGTTGTTTGCATTGCTCGCCATTACGCAATTCCATATAGGCGGGACAATTCTTATAGTCATGATCAACGCAGGGCATATGACCTCCCAATAGGTTGATGGTTGAGAGCTTGTTTCAGTTAACAGGCTATACCACAAGCGGGTGCTTTGCTGAAAATATGTGTGTCTATTTTCAATGTCCGCCCTGCGCCTGCGCCATCTCGAGTGCGGGCAAGGTCACCGTCAGGAAGGAAGAGACTTGGGCGATCAGGTCGGCGGCTTGCTGACGCACCTGCCCCATCTGCAGTATCGACAGCTCGGCCTGGCGAACCGCCTGCTGGATCAGCGTACGGCGCTGCGTCAGCGCATCCTGCAGGGTCGCATCCGCCGCGCCGCCGGCGAGTGTCGCCACGACCGCAAGCACGGCCCCGTGCAGGCTCAGGTTCTGCGCCGACGCTTCCAGCTCGCGCGTGGCGCCCTCGCTGTCGGCCATCAGCTGCAGGAGCTGGGCACGGGATGCGGTCAGCGCCGGCTTGTACTGGGCAGGCGACATCGGGCGGCGGAACAGCTTGCCGAACACGCCCGCCGGCGCCCTGGTGCTTTCGAGCGCGGCCTCGAGCAAGGCAGGCACTGCCATCTGCGTGAACGTCAATACCAGGTCGGTCATGGGCTGGAGCAGCGCGGCCTGTTCCATCAATGGCCCCTCCGCCCATTCGGTGACGAATGACAGCCTGACCGGCAGGATGCGGCGGAACAGGGCGGCAAGGCGCTGTTCCGCGTGGTCGAACAGGAGCGGATACTCGGTCCTGGCGATCGCCAGGGCATCGCGTACCGCCGGATGGTCTTCGCTCTCGAACAGCGCCCTCGGTCCGGCTTTCGGGATCGCCGGCGTTGCGGGCAGCTCGTCGAAGGACAGCGGCCTGGGCGGGCTGCCGGGGGCAGGCGGCGCAGGCGTGGCACCCTGCGCGTCGCCGAAGTCGAAGGCCCGCGGCACTGCCGGGCGCTCGGCCGGCTCAGGGGCCGGCTCCGGCTCCCCGCCGAAATCGAATGCCTTGGGTGTCTGGTGTGTCATCGCTCACGCGGCGTCGGGGAAAGGCGGGAGCGCCCTGTGCTCAGACAGTGCCGCCCAGCTTGCGGATGAAGGTCGCCAGGTTCAGCTTGAAGCCGGCGCCGACGGCCTGGAAGCGCCATTCGCCATCCTTGCGGTACAGCGAGCCGAACTGCAGCGCGGTCTTGTCCGAGTAGTCTTCGTCGAGGTCATACTCCGCGATCGTTTCGCCGGTCTCGTCGTTGTACACCTTCACGTAGGCGTCGGTGACACGGCCGAAGGTCTGCTTGCGGGCTTCGGCGTCGTGGATGGTGACCACGATCGGCATCTCCACGACCTCCGCGTCGACCCTGGCCAGGTCGACGGTGATGACTTCGTCGTCGCCATCCTTGTCGCCCGTGCGGTTGTCGCCCGAATGCACCACGGCCCCATCCGGGGAGGTGGTGTGGTTATAATAGACGAAGTGGGCGTTGCTGATCATGACCGGGTGGTCGCTCGCATCTTTCCTGCACAGGAAGACCGAGGAGTCGAGGTCGAAAGGCTGGCCGTCGGCCGCATTGACCTTCCAGCCGAGGCCGATACGGACGCGCTTCAAACCCGGAGCGGTCTTTTCGAGGTTGATGCGATGGCCGGTTGCAAGCGTCGTCGACATGGTGCTCCTTGTATGGTGAGAATGGTGGGTTCGGGATCAGACCGCGGTCGAGAACCGGGCAATCAGCTCGCGCTCCAGTTCCTGCAGTTTCGGCAGCTCGTCCTTGCGGCGCTGCTGGCCTTCGTTCGAAATCTGCTCGAGCTTGTCGAAAGCGGTCACCAGCTGGGTCTGGACGTGCTGGGCGGTTTCCAGGCTGACCAGGGAACGCTGCTTGGTGCGGGCCACCGTCTCGGTATTTTCCAACAACATGTCGGCCTGGGCACGGAATGCCGCATCGGTGGCGTCGTAGGCGGCGTTGGCGACCGCCGCGCTCTGCTTGGCCTCCAGCTGCAGCAGATACAGCGAGAACACGTTGCGCCAGGCCGGAATCGACACGTTGACGATATCCGTGAAGGTGTCCGTCAGCGCCCTGGCATTGTCTTGCGACAGGCGGATCTGCGGCACCATCTGGGTGGCCATCAGCATGGCGCGGCGCAGGTCGTCGATGCGCTTTTCGAGACGCTCGAGACGGCGCTTGAGCTCGGTGGCCTGCTGCGCCTCGAAGGCGTTGGCCGGCGCAGCTTGCTGCGCGACCGCCTGCCTGAGCTTTTCTGCCCAGGCTTCGCCCTTCTTCACATCCGTATCCAGGCCCTGGTAGTAGGTTTCCAGGCCCTTGTACATCTCGTCGAAATCCTGGATGCGCGCCCGGTGCACGTTGGCATGACGCGTCATCTCCCCGATCAGGGTGTCCATGCGCGATTCGACCATCTGGTACTGCGAGAGCATCTTTTCCTTGACCGAGCCGAACATGTTCGTGACGCGCGACAGCAGGCCCCCCGAGCGGAGCTTGGCCGGATCCAGGCCCTTGGACGTCGCAATCAGTTCATTCAGCTGCGTGCCGAACACATCCGCGTCCGACGCGCGTACGGTGCCGAGCAACTTGGCCGACACCTTCGCCACACCCGCGCCGGTGGAGCCGCCCAGGGACTCGATGGCCTTGTCGTCGATCCCGGAAATATCGACACGCACCAGCGGCGCCACGCTCGCCTCCGGACGCAAGGCCGGCAGTACGTCCGGCGTCGTGGCCGGATTCAGCAGGGGCGCCATTGCAGGCGCGGGCGTCGCAGGTGCTGCGTTCGCTTCTTCGTCGGAGGAGAACAGCGGTTTCATAACATTCCTTCAGGTTGGAAATGACAACATGAATAGCTTACCACCGGACAATTCGGCCAAGCGAAGTAGCAGGGGTTCGATCAGTATAACCAAAGCACACGTCACTATTTCATGCCAAGCAGAGGATAGCGACAGGCCCAAATTGCTGAGTCGGCAATGCTTTGTGAAATATGTGCGGCGCCTGCGCAACATTACGCGAACATTGTTGCCCGAGGGCATTGATACAGGTATTCTGCTTACACCATTTTAGTTCTGCACGGCAATAATAATTAGCTTTTAGCAAAGAGCCAACGACCTTTATATATATGTCCGACAATTTCAATATACCAATAGATCAGCTACAGGTCGGGCTGTATATCCACCTCGACCTGAAATGGTTCGAGCATCCCTTTGCTTTCAGCCATTTCAAGATCAAGAACGACGAACAGCTCCGGACCATCCGGAGCCTGGGCCTGAAGACGGTCCGCTACGACCCTGCCCTGAGCGACGTCGGCCCTGCCGCCGGCGCGACGGACACACCGCCGGCAAGCGCGGCGCCGGTCGCCGAAAGCGAAGCCGAGGTCTCGCCCGAGCTGCAAGCCAAGCGCGCGATGATGGAAAGGATCAAGGCGCAACGCCAGGATGCCGCACGCGTCGAACACGCCTTCATCAATACCGCCAAAGTCTTCCGCGAGATCGACAAGAACCTGTTTGCCCAGCCGGCCGAGAGCTTGAGCAAGGCCAAGCAGTTGATCACGCAGATGGTCGATTCGATCCTGAGCGCACCCGAGCTGGCCATCCACGTCATGGGGGACAAGACGGGTGGCGAGGAAGTCTACAACCATTCCCTGAACGTGACCACGCTGTCGATGATGATCGCGCGCGACATCAAGCTGCCGCAAGAGGTGGCCGGTCCGCTGGCCATGGGCGCGCTCCTGCACGACGTCGGGCACAAGAACATCTCCGACAAGGTCCTGTCGAAGATGGACCCGCTGACCCAGGCCGAGAAAAACCTCTACGAACTGCATTGCCATTATGGGACCGAGATCGGCGAGCGCCTGGGTTTTCCGCGCGCCTGCATGTCCGTCATCGGCGACCATCACGAGGCCTTCGACGGCAGCGGCTATCCGCGCAAGCTCAAGGGCGAGGCGATCGGCGTCCTCCCGCGCATCGTCGCCATCGCCAACTGCTACGACGAACTGTGCAACCCCGTGAATGGCGCCCCTGTCCTGACGCCGCATGAGACGCTGTCGATCATGTTCACCAAGCTGCGCAGCAAATTCGACCCCAAGCTGCTGCAGGTCTTCATCCGCTGTCTCGGCGTCTATCCGCCGGGTACCATCGTCCAGCTTTCCAACGGCGTGATCGGCATGGTCGCCACCGTCAACATGAAGAGGCCGATGAAGCCGGTCGTCGTCATCTACGACGCCGGGGTGCCTCGGGATGAGGCGATCCTGGTCGACATGGATCGCGAACCGGACCTGAACATCGTGAAGTCGATCCGGCCGGCGCAAGTGCCGCAGGAGATCTATCACTACCTGAGCCCACGCAAACGTGTCAGCTACTACTTCGATGCGAGCACACCGGGGGCGGCCCTGTCATGAAAAACCTGCAGCAACTGATGCTCGATCACAGCCCGAGCATGATCCTCCTCGTTGAGCCAAACGATTTGCGCATCGTCCAGCTCAACCAGGTTGCTGCACAGGTGCTCGGCTACGGCGAGGAGCAACTCATGGGCATGCAGATCACCGATATCGAGAGTTCCTTGCAGGACGTCTTCTATTGGGAAGATGTCCGCAACGGGCAATATCTTGCCATCGATGCCCAGCGCGGAGAGTATCAGCGCGCCGACGGCTCGCTGCTGGCGGTCACGAAATCCATCCGCGTCCTGCATCACGAGGACGCGCCCCTGCTGCTGGTGCAGGCCCGCGATGCCCAGCATGAGCAGCAGGTCGAAGACGTGCTTGAGCAAACCCTGTCGCAGTTGCGGGCGACCCTGGAATCGACCGGCAACGGCATCCTGGTGCTGGACTGGCACGGCAACATCACCAGCATGAACCGCCTCTGCAGCACGATGTGGAATATTCCCGAAAGCCTGCTGCTGGCGCGTGACGATGCCGCCATCTTTGAATTCCTGTCCGCCAGCGTGCTGGAATCCGACCGCTGCCGCAGCAGCCTGCGCGAGGTCGTCGACCGGAACGAGACCGAGGACCTGTTCCGGCTCAAGGATGGCCGGGTATTCGAGTGCAAGTCGCGGCCCCAGTACCTGCACGAACGCATCATCGGCCGGGTGTTCGGTTACACCGACATCACCGAGCGCCAACTGGCTGAGGAAGCGCTGCGGCAATCGCGCGACCAGCTCGAGGAAAGAGTGCTCGAGCGCACGGCCGACCTGCAAACGGCGAACGCGACCTTGCAGACCGAAAAGGCACGCCAGGAAGAGTTGATCAAGAAACTGGGCGAGGCCCAGAGCCAACTCTTGCAATCGGAAAAGATGGCCTCGATCGGCGTGCTGGCCGCCGGCGTGGCGCACGAGATCAACAATCCGATCGGCTTCATCAACTCCAACATGGGCAGCCTGCAGCGGTATACGCAAGACATGCTGAAGCTGCTCGATGCCTACGAAGCCCATGAAGCGAGCCTGCCCCCGGCCGGCCGGCAGGAGATCGAGCGACTCAAGGAGGCGATCGATGCGGCGTATTTGCGTGAAGACCTGGGCAGTCTCCTGTCGGAGTCGCTCGAAGGCCTGGACCGCGTCAAACGCATCGTGAAAGACATGAAGGACTTCTCGCACGTGGATGGGGGCGAGCGCCAACATGCCGACCTGGAGGCTGGACTCGACAGCACGCTCAACGTGGTCTGGAACGAAGTCAAGTACAAAGCCGAGGTGATCAAGGAGTATGGGCGTATTCCCACGGTCGATTGCTTCCCGTCCCAGCTGAACCAGGTGTTCATGAATTTGCTGGTCAATGCGGCGCATGCGATCGAAGAGCGCGGCCGCATTACCATCCGCACCGGCCATGACGAGAAACAGGTATGGGTCGAGATCGAGGATACCGGCAAGGGCATCCAGCCGGCACACCTGAGCCGGATCTTCGAGCCCTTCTTCACCACCAAGCCGGTGGGCCAGGGCACCGGACTCGGACTTTCGCTGTCCTACGGAATCCTGCAAAAGCACGGCGGACTCATCGACGTCAAAAGCGAACCGGGCGCCGGCACCGTGTTCAAGGTCATCCTGCCAAGGCAGGCTCAAGCCGGCGACGCCCCTCCGGCGGCCTGACGGAAGCAATTCCGGCCCGCGCGCTTGGCGTCGTACATGGCCTGGTCGGCCGCCTTCACCAGCATGTCCGGGGTCATCCCGGCTTCGAAGCAGGCGACGCCGATGCTGGTGCTGACCTGCAGCGCCCTGCCTCCGACATGAAACACCGGCACCATCGCCTCGACGATCTTGCGGGCGATCACCGCCGCATCGTTCGGGTGATGCAGTCCTTCGGCAAACAGGACGAATTCGTCGCCGCCGAGCCGCGCCATGAAGTCGGACTCGCGCAGCACCTGGCGCACGCGCTGGCCGAACATGCGGATGACCTCGTCGCCCGCATCGTGGCCGTAGGTGTCGTTGATCTGCTTGAAACGGTCGATATCGAAGTACATCAGCGCCAGCCCTGGGCGCCGCTGGGCGCGCTTGACGGCGCCTTCCAGCTGGTTTTGAAAATAGCCCCGGTTTGGCAGCCCGGTCAGGACGTCGTAGTTGGCACGCCGGAACAGCTCTTGTTCCAGGTACTTGCGCGCCGTAATATCTTCGGTCACGACGAGCACGCCCACCGCCCGGCCCTGCCCGTCCCGTAGCGGAATCTTGTTGGTCTCGATCCAGCATTCCGTGCCGTCCTTGCGCAGGTCGGCGGCCTGCATGTGCATCCGCGCCACCCCCGACTGCATCACGTCCTGGTCGACTTGCCGGTAATGCTCCGCCATCTCCTTCCAGCGCGCGAAATCGGCATCCGTCTTGCCGATCAGTTCATCGGGACTGTCCAGTCCGGCCTCGACCAGCAGGGAGCGGTTACCGCCTTGGAAGACACCGTCCAGATCTTTCCAGAACACGCTCTGCGGAATATTGTCGATGATGAGCTGGAGCATTTGCCGGGACTCATAAAGTGCCTGCTCAGCTTGCTTGCGGTCGGTAATGTTCTCGGCAAAGCCAAGCACATGGGTGACCTTGCCGCCGGCACTCATCGGGACCAGTACGACCGACACGTCCGAACAGCGCCCGTCCGCGCCGATGATCTTGTTGGTATAGGCAACCGTTTTTCCGTCAAGTACTTCCTCGAAATGCTGCGCCACCATGGCGCGCTGTTCCTCCGCGACGAAGGCCTGGACCGGTGTCCCGACCAGGGCCTCACGGCTGACGCCCAGCTCCTTGGCCAGTTGCTGGTTGGCGTGGATGAAGCGCTGTTCGGCGTCCATCGCATAGACCCCGAATGGATGCTTCTCGAAGAAGCCGGCAAAGCGCTGGCTGAACTCCCGCATCGAGCGCTTGCCCGCCAGATGACGCGGCCAGGCCGAGGCGGCATAGCCCGCGATCAGGGTCAACAGCAGGCCGATCGCCAGCACCATTGCCCCGGCCCGGGCCGCCCTTGCCTCGAGCGACGCTTTCTTCGCGTAGAAGTGGACCAGCCAGGTCCGGTTGGCGAAGTTGATGTCGGCGCGATGGGCAAGCAAGTGGAGGGAATCGTTCTCCAGTGCATGCGATGTGCCGTCGGCGTCGAAAATCAGGTTGCTGCGGGTCCGGGTGCCATCGAACACCTCGACGTCGAACAAGCTGGCCAGGCGTCCGTGATCGAAACCCAGGAACAGCTTGTCGACATACATGGCAGAAAAAATGAAGCCCGTCAGCCGGCCCTGCTGTCGCGCGCGCGCGGCGGACGAGCCGGTATGCATGCTGCGCACCGGCGAAAACACCAGCACGACCGGGCGTTTCGACGGGTGCCTGATATCGGCGTGCACCCGCGTCGCCACCGGCTCGTCACGCTCCTCGGCTTCCTGCATTGCGGCCCATCGTTCAGGAATGGACGAGAAGTCGACACCGCGCAGCCGCGCCGCCCGCGCCGGATCGGTCGCATCCACCGCGTAGAGCAGGGGGTAGTTCACGCCGGCGTCGGGCCGCAGGGCCGAGATGCGGTAGCCGGGGAAGGTCTTGGCGGCCTCGGCCTCGAAGCGCGCGGCGCGCCCCTCCGGCACCCTGGGCAGGTAACCGAAGGAACTCGCGCCCTCCAGCCGCTCGAGCACCCGGCTGGCCCCGATGTAATTGTCGAACTCCTCGGCGCGGATGCCGTAGGATGCGCTGAAGAAGGCGGCGAGTGCGTTGTCCGCTCCCTCGTACAGCGCCAGCCGGTTACGCAGCAGATGGGCGTAATTTTCGGCAGTTTCCTGCAGCTGGGCGATCTGTTCCGCCTCGCTGTGGCGGGCGCCGGCGAAATAGCCGTAGACCGAAGCGGCCAGGCCGGCTGCGAAGACGACTGCCGGAAGCCCGATACGGCGGATCGATGTCGTGATGGTGGCGCCAAGTGAAGGCATGGTTCCCCCGTGCGGATGCTGATGCTGCGCGCGTCAGGCCTGCGCCACGCCCTTGCCATGGATGAGCCAGTGATAGCGGAAGGCTTCCGCGATACTGTTGCGCAGGGCGTCGTCGTCCCAGGGCTTGGCATGGAAGCGGAACACCGCGCCGCTGTTGGTGGCGGCGATGATCGCGTCGACCGCAGTATAGCCCGACAGCATGATGCGGATGGTGTCCGGGTACATGGCCTTGACCCGCGACAGGAATTCCGTGCCGTTCATGCCGGGCATGCGTTCGTCCGACAACACCACCTGCACCTCATGCATGGCCAGCAGCGCCAGTCCCTCCTGGCCCGACTTGGCGCGCAGGATCCGGTAGCCGTCGCGCCGCAGGACCCGGTACAGTGCCGCGCTCACGTTTTCTTCATCGTCGACGATCAGGAGGGTCGGCTTGCCGGATGGGGCATCCTCGGCCTGCGGCTGCGCCCTGTCCTCGACCAGCAGGCGTTCGAAGTCGGCCGCAGCCAGCGGGCGGCTGAAGAAATAGCCCTGGATCTGGTCGCAGCGATGCCGCTGCAGGTAGGCGAACTGCTCCTCGGTCTCGACGCCTTCGGCAATCACCTGCAGCTGCAGGCTCTGGCCGAGCGTGATGATCGAGCGCGCGATCACGGCATCGTCGGGGTCGGTCGCCAGGTTGCGCACGAAGGATTTGTCGATCTTCAGGACATCGATCGGGAAACGCTTGAGATAGGAAAGGCTGGAGTAGCCGGTGCCGAAGTCGTCCAGCGACAGCTTGACGCCGATCGCCTTCAGGCGCTGCATGACGCCAAGCGCGTGCTCGACATCGGCCATCACCTGGCTTTCCGTCAGTTCGATGTCCAGGCACTCGGCCGCGAGTCCGGTTTCGCTGAGCGTCCTGCCGACCAGGCCGACCAGGTCATCGTGGTAGAGCTGGCTCGCCGCGAGGTTCACGGCCACCCGCAGTTTTCCGGACACCAGGCTCTGCCATTGCTTGGCGTGGGCACAGGCGGTGCGCATGACCCAGGCGCCGATCGGCACGATCAGTCCGGTTTCCTCGGCGATGCGGATGAAGCGGTCGGGCGCTACCATGCCGAGTTCCGGGTGCTGCCAGCGCAGCAGGGCTTCCATGCCGACGATGCGGCGGTCGCTCGCATTCACCTGCGGCTGGAAGTGCAGCAGCAGCTGGCCGCGTTCGAGCGCATGGCGCAGGTCGCGCTCGAGACGCAGGCGGTCGCTCGCGCGCTCGTTCATCGCGGGGGTAAAGAATTCAAGGTGATTGCTGCGTACCGCCTTGGCCTGCCCCATCGCCACGTGGGCGTTCCTCATCAGCGTTTCGGCATCGTCGCCATGGGCCGGACCGGAGGCGATGCCCATGCTCGAACCCAGGAAATGCTCGTGCCCGTTGACCTGCAGCGGCGCGGCGATCGCTTCCTTGATGTCCTCCAGCCTGGCCACCACGGCATGCTCGTCGTTGCCCTCGGCGAACAGCAGCATGAGCTCGTCGCCGCCGACGCGCGCCGCGGTGTCGCCGGCGCCGAGCAGGCCCTGCACGCGCTGGGCAAGCAGCTGCAGCACCATGTCGCCGGCCTGGTGGCCCACCGTTTCGTTGACGAGCTTGAAGCGGTCGATATTGATGCTCGCGACCCAGACCTGGCCGGCCTGGGCCAGGGCCTTGCCGATGGCGGCGCCGGTCCGGCCGACCAGCAGCGAACGGCTGGCAAGCCCGGTCACCGCATCGTAGTGGGCCTGGTACTCCAGTTCCGCCTGGTATTGCTTGGCGGCGCTGATGTCGTACATGACGTTCAGGAAGTGGGTCACGCTGCCGCTGCCATCCCGTACCGGCGAGCAGTAGCATTCCAGCCAGACCAGGGTGCCGTCCGGGCGGTAGCTGCGGACCGCCGCGTGGCCTTCGCGCTGCTGCGCCAGTGCGCCATCCAGCTCGGCAATGGCAGCCTGCCCGCAGTCCTCGCCGAACAGCAGCATCAGGGGCTTGCCGAGCACCTCGGCGGCCGGATAGCCGGTGACGCGCTCGAAGGCCGGGTTGACGTACTCGACCGGATAGTCGGGCCCCCGGGCGCTCCGGATGACGATCGGATTGGCGCTCGCTTCGATCGCGCGGCGCAGCAGGCGCAGCCTCTCTTCGCTCTGGCATGCCTTCTGCTCGGCACGCTCGCGTTCGATGGCGATGCTGATCGTATGGGCGCAGGAACCGAGGATCTCGAGTTCGACCGGGACCGGCGGGCGCGCCGTCCGCGTATACACGTCGATCGTGCCGAACACTTCGCCGCCGCTGGCCAGGATCGGGTAAGACCAGCAAGCCCCCACCGAGGACGCGCATGCGGCCAGGCCGGCCGCGTTCCAGGCAGGCTCGGCGCGCAGGTCGGCGGCGATCACGGGACGGCGCAACAGCACGGCACGCCCGCATGGCAGGCCCTCCTCGCGGACGGCGGCGCCGTCGAGTGCCTGTTCCAGGCCAGGGGGCAGGCCGGACGCAACCGTCTGGCGCAGCGAATCCCCGCTGTCGCCGAGCAGCATGACGGCGCAGCCGGCCAGCGGGTCGGAGGCGGCGATGATATGGGTTGCCGCCTTGAGGACGTCCGGCAGCGTGGCGCCGGCCGCGATGTTCTCCAGCAACCGGGTCTGCTCGTCCTTGAACACGCGCAGGCGGCGGCGCTCGGTGATGTCGTCGAAATAGACGGTCACGCCCTCGCTGGACGGCGACACCCGGGTCATGAACCAGTAAGCGGTCGGGGCATGGAAAAACTCGAAGGACACGGTGCTGCCCTGGTCGGACGCGCGCCGGTATTCCTGTTCGAGCGCCGACCCGACCAGCTCCGGATACTCGTCCCACAGGCTTTTGCCGAGCATTGTGTCGCGGCTGCGGCACATGAGCCGCTCGGCTTCCTTGTTCACATAGGTAAAGCGCCAGTCGGCATCGAGCGAATAATAGGCGTCGGTGATGGACTCGAGAATGGTGCCCAGGCTGGTGGCCAGGCGGCTGATCCGGTCGTTCGCCAGCTTGCTGTCGTGGTGGTCGGTGGCGCTGCCATACCATTTGACGATGCTGCCGTGGTCGTCCCGGATCGGCAGGGCGCGGACCTGGTGCCAGCGGTAGCTGCTGTCGGCGGCCCGGAAAATGCGGTATTCGGTCTGGAACACCTCGCCCCTGGCTACCGCGCCGCCCCATGCGGCCAGGGTGGGCGGAACATCGTCCGGGTGCAGGATCCGGGTCCAGCCCTGCCCGGGGCCGAACAGGTCATCATAGCCGGAATAGGTGCGCGCAACATCGTTGGCGTAATCGACCCTGCCGTCCGGCTCCGCGGTCCAGACGATCTGCGGCATCGCATCGGCCAGCTGGCGGAAACGCTGGTCGCTGCGGAACAGGCTTTCGGCGGCCTGCGCTTCGCGCGCGGCCTGGTCCGCCGCCCGGCGCGCCGCGTCACGCTCGCGTGTTCCCTTGAACATCACCCAGGCGCTCCACGCGAGCAGCAGCGTCAGGATGCCGGTGCTCCACATCGCCGCCTGGCGTACCCGCCGGTAGGGCGCCAGCACGGCCTCGACCGAGCGGCCGATCACCATCGTCAGGCCGTGCTGGGGCAAGGTATTCCAGGCATACTGGCGATCGACTCCATCGAACGGCGACAGCATGCGGAACACTCCGGAGACCGGCGCGGCCGGCGCGGAAAAGGGGGCTTCGTGCAGGACCTGCCCGGGAGCGCCGGACGGTTCGGGCGAGCGCGCCAGTACCTGCCCGCCTTCCCGCACGAGCATGATCGCCGGATCGCGCCCCAGCACGATCTTGTGTGAAAAACGCAGGAAATAGTCGGGCGCCACCGACAGGACGATGACGCCGGCAAAGCGTCCTTCCCTGAACAGGGGCCGCGAAAACACGATGCCGCGGCGTCCGGACACGCGTCCGGTGACGGGTTGGCTGATGAACAGCTGGTCGTGCGTGGCCTTGCGCAGCGCACTGAAGTAGTCACGGTCGCTCAGGTCGACCTGTCCCGCCTCGGCACTGCGGTCCGTGAACACCAGCTTGCCGTCCGCATCGAGGATGCTCACCCAGGCGATCGTCGTCTCGCTCAGCTGAGACTGGCGCAGGCGCAGCTTGCCGGCGAAATTGTGGGGTTCTTCCAGCCATCGTTCGCGCAGGTCGACCAGGGTACGTTCGACCGCGCGCACCGACGACTGCGCCTCTTCAGCCATCACCCTGGTCAGGTTGCCGGTCTCCGTTCCCGCATCCTCGAGCGTCCTGTCATGCACGTGCTGCAGGAAGGCCGCGGCCACCAGCCACAGCGCCGGCAGCAGGCAGGCCAGCAGAAGCGCGGGCTGGCCCGCCATCGGGCGAGCCAGGCCCTCGACAAGCCGGGCCCGGGCGGAACGGGCGGAGGACGTGCCTGCCTCGCTGCTGTCTATGCAAATGTGCGCGCGTGTGTCGGACATGGCCGGCTCCCTGTGAAATCACGCCAGCTTCAACCGCGTCCCATGAACGGGCCCAGGCTGTGTTGTAGGTGTTTCCTTCGGGTTTGCAGAAGGTAAAGCTACCGATGGACTGCTGGAAGACCAGTGTGAGTGCAGCGTCCTATCGCAGGAAGACGCCGGTGCACGATGGGACAAATGTTACCACGCGGATACTTTTAGTTCTCTCGGGAACTACGAATACTGAACATGTGTTGTACGGACGCGTCGTCGCCCGGGCGGGGCGATCACGTAGCCGACGCACTGCGCCGGGGAAGACCAATCAATTGTCATCGAGCAGGAAGTTTACCAAGCCTCAGGCCTTCTTGAGCGCGTCCGCTTTGTGCGCCGCCTCGGCACCGGTCTTGTCGCTGACCACCAGGTATTCGGGATGCTCGCGCGAAGCGGCAACGTGGTGTCCCTTGATCTCGGTCGGGGAGGTCAGTTTCTTCTTGACCGTGCCGTATACGGTGCCTTGCGACGATTGCCATTGCACCTTGTCGCCGGCTTTGAAAGCGCCTGCCATGCTGGGCTCCTTCGCTCAGGCCGGCTTGGCCGGCATCGGCAAGCCTTCCGCCAGCGCCAGCCTTTCCATCGCCGCTTCCAGCACCATGCGGGCGCGGCCCGAGGCCAGCTCGAGCTCGCGGTGCAGGCGCGCATCTTCCTGGTTGCGCGAGGCGCACTGCGCGCTGTAACGCTCGAAGCTCCCGACCATCATCAGGATGTCCGACAGGTGGCGCGGGCATTCGCAGGACAGGCGGTTGCCGGCCGCCGTGATGGCCGCCAGCGCCTGGTCGTCGAAGCGGCGCGGCGCCACCAGCTCGGCTTGCGGCTCGGGCGCGGGCAAGCCCTGCCCCGCCAGCGCCGAACGGCACAGCAGCACCAGTTCGCCGATCTCGGCCGGCACGCGCGCCACCAGGCAGCCCTGGGCGCGCAGCGCGCGGATGATGGCGCTGCCGCAGAAGCGGTACAGCACCACGGTCGCCGCCGGGCGCGCGACCTCGCGCGCCGCCGCGATCTGCGCGACCGCGGTCTCGTCGAGTTCGGAGGATTCGATCAGCAGCACGTCCAGCGCCCTCCCGCCCGGGAGTGCGGCCAGCTGGTCGAGCCGGGCGCAGTGCTGCTGCACCTGCAGTGCACGCCCGTCGCGGCCGCTGGCGGCGATGCGGCGTACCAGGCTGTCGCCCACCACCAGCGCGCGCATCGGCCCGCTGACGTCGGCCGCGCGCGCCACGTTCGGCGCGATCATTTCTTCGAGGCGCTCGACCGGCAGGCCGGTCAGGACGCCGATCGGGTGTCCCAGGTCGACCAGCTGCTTCAGCAGGCCGAGGCGGCGTACCTGCTCGGCCGTATAGAGACGCTGACCGTGCGCCGAACGCTGCGTATCCGACAGCGCATAACGCCGCTCCCAGACCCGCAAGGTCTCCACGGGCAAGCCGGCCAGGCGCGCGGCAACGCCGCTGCGGTAAGTCACTTCGCGGCTCTCGCCCCGTTGTTCATCCATTCTGTCGTTCATTTGACCCGCCGTTGAACAGTTATTTGATGAGCTTCCCGCTACAAATGCGAGACATCGCAAGTGTAACGCAAATTCGTCAAAGATAGCTGTTCAATACCGCTCAGGTCGTCTTACCAGGTGAAATCGTCCGGAATCTTGAAGTCGGCATAGGGATCGTCGGCATCGACCTCGTTGCTGGTCTGTTTGACCTGGATGACGCTGCCCGGATCGCGCTCGGCGATCTTCTCGCCGATGACCTTCGGCACCAGCTCGTAGTTCCCTTTCAGGAACACGATCACCAGCCGGCCCGCCACCAGGTGCTGCTGCACCTGCTCCGACACGTAGATGCGCTCGATCTTGCTGCCGTGCGTGAAGTTGTAGGCGATGTCGCCCTTGCCATTCTTGCCGCGCGGCTGGCGGTTCTGCTCTACCAGCTGGGCGATCTGCGCCTTGACCGCCTTCTCGGCGGCGGCGGCGTCGCGCTGCGCGTTCAGTTCGCGCGCCCGCTCGGCGTTCTTGCGCTGCATTTCCAGCGCGGCCTCGCGCGATTCGTTGACCGACTCCTGGCCGGTGCGGCGCTCGATCTTTTTCTGCTTGCTCTTGTCCTGGTTGACCAGCTTGACCTTCTTCTTGTCGACCAGCCCGGCCTTCAGCAACTGCTCCTGCAGCGACACCATGTTCTGCTCCTTACTCGCATGAGGTGGCCCGGCGGCACGGCGCCGCCCGGCGAAGCCGCTAGCATAGCAAACCGGTATCCAATGGTGACAGTGTCAACAGCATCGTCGCACCGGCGCCACGTTCCCGTCCACAGGGCGGCGCTTCCCTTGCCACCTTGAAAAGGAAACGCTTTTGCCCATGGACAACGCTTGTTGAGTGCGGGATAGTAGCGGTCTCAGCTATATCAACCGCCATGTCCGAATTGCATTTCGCCCAGTCTGGTGCCGTCGGCGCCGATAGTCCCATCGCATCCGCCGCCGGCAGCGAAGGGACCGACACCCTGCACGGCAGCGCCGCCGCCGACGTCATGAACGGCCTGGGCGGCGACGACGCACTGTTCGGGGCCGCCGGCAACGACAGCCTCGATGGCGGCGACGGCGCCGATACCCTGGACGGCGAGGACGGCGACGACACCCTGCTGGGTGGCGCCGGCAACGACAGCTTGTACGACAGCCGCGGCAACAACGTCCTGCGCGGCGGCGACGGCGACGACCGGCTCGAGGCGGCATCGAGCGGCAGCAACACGCTGTACGGCGACGCCGGCAAGGACACCCTCACTTCCAGCCGGGGCAGCGGCCTGCTCGACGGCGGCGCCGGCGACGACGGCTTCTTCATCAGTGGCTTTTGGAGCGCCGACGGGCCGCAAACCATCGACGCGCGCGGCGGCGAAGGCAATGACAGCTTCGAAACCGCGCTCGGCGCGGCTGCGGCGCTGACCGTGCAGCTCAGCGGCGGCAGCGGCAGCGATACCTTCATCGCCCAGACCCGTGCCCCCGTCGGGGCCGGCACGGTGACCGTCACCGATTTCACGGCCGGCGCCGGCGGCGACCTGGTCGACATCTCGCGCATCGCGCTGGCTACCGGCGGCAATCCCTTTGCCCAGAACGGCAGCGTGCGCCTGGAACAGCGCGGCGCCGACACCGTGGTCCAGGCCAGGGCCGCCCTGCTCGCCACCTCGCCGTGGGAAGACGTGCTGGTGCTGCGCAACGTCGACAAGAACCTGCTCACGCCCCTGAACTTCGCCTTCGGCTTCAATCCCGACGGTTCCTCCGCCGGCCAGGCGCTGGGCGGCACGGGCGGCGCCGACCACTACGGCGGCGGCTGGCTCGACGACAATCTCAACGGCGGCGCCGGCAACGACACCCTGTTCGGCTCGATGGGCAACGACCGCCTGGCGGGCGGCGACGGCGACGACCTGCTCGACGGCGACCGGGTCGGCGCCCGCCCCGGTTCCTACACCCCCTGGACGGCCGAGCGAACCGGCGACGACGTGCTGGACGGCGGCGCCGGCAACGACACCCTGCTCAGCACCTGGGGCAAGGACACGCTAATGGGCGGCCTGGGGGACGACCTGCTGCGCGTCTCCGCGCCGTCCTTCCTGGCGCAGGGCCAGACGGCCGGCTACACGGTCACCGTGGACGGCGGCGAGGGACAGGACCGCATCGAGGTGCGCGGCGCCGGCATGGCGGCCCCGGACCTGCTCATCAGCGGCGGCGCCGGCAGCGACACCTTCAGCTTCGACGCGCCGCCCCAGTCGGGCAGCTGGACCGTCGTCGATTTCCAGGCCGGAGCCGGGGGCGACGTCCTCGACATCTTCGAAGCGCTGGGCTGGACCCGCCAGTCTCCCTTTGCCTCGGGCTACTTCCGGCTCGAGCAGCGCGGCCTCGACACCGTGGTCCAGTACGATGCCGACGGCGCCAACGCCGCGTCGTCCTTTGCCGACCTGGTCACGCTGAAGAACGTGGCCGCCGGCGCGCTCACGGCCGCCAACATGCGCTACGGCCATACGCCGGACGGCGCCGTCCCCGCGCTGGCGGCGCCGGTGACCGGCACCTCGGATGCCGATCGCCTGCAGGGCGGCCAGCTGGCCGACCAGCTCGACGGCTGGGCGGGCAACGACGTCCTGCTGGGTGGCGCCGGCAACGACCTGCTGCATGGCGGCGCCGGCATCGATACCGCGGTGTTCGGCGGCGCGCGCGCCCAGTACACGCTGGAGCCGCTCTACGACCTGAACCTCTACGTGGCCGACGGGCGCGGCGGCGCCGGCGACGGCAAGGACTGGCTGATCGACGTCGAGCGCCTGGTCTTCGCCGACGGCGCGCTCGCGCTCGACACGGGGCCGGACTCCGTGGCCGGCCGCGCCTACCGCATCTACCGCGCCGCCTTCGACCGCACGCCCGACGAGGGCGGCCTGGGCTACTGGATCGCGGCGATGGACGGCGGCATGGCCTTCGGCGACGTCGCCGCGCACTTCGTCGGCTCGCAGGAGTTCACCAGCCTGTACGGCGCCGCGCCGACGAACAGCGACATCGTCACCCGGATGTACCGCAACATCCTCGACCGCGATCCCGAGCAGGCCGGCTTCGACTTCTGGGTCGGTGTCCTCGACCGCAAGCTGGTGGACCTGCCTTCCCTGCTGGCCGAGTTCAGCGAGAGCAACGAGAACCGCAGCGCGGTGGCCGAGATCATCGCGGAAGGCATCCACTACCAGCCGTTCGGGGGCTGACAGGACATCTGCATGTGTTGCACAAGTAGCACATAGTTCGCCGCGACAAGGCTTTTGGCCGCATAATCGCTGTAATAACAGCAAGCTCGTTACGCGATGTCCATCAAGGCGCCTCCACACCTGTCACGCACTTCGCGCCTGTACGAAGTCATGGACCTGATGCTCGACTCGGTCGGCGAACCGCTCGCCCTCGAGGGCCTGGCGGCGTCGGCCAGCTATTCCAGCTACCACTTCGACCGCATCTTCCGCGAACTGACCGGCTTCTCGGCCGTGGAATACCAGCGCAAGCGGCGGCTGCGCCGTGCCGCCCACCAGCTGCGCCACGAACCCGACGTGCCGATCGTGCGCATCGCCCAGGACTGCGGCTTTCCGTCGAACGCGGCCTTCGCCAAGGCCTTCAAGCAGCAGTTCGCGATGTCGGCCAAGGCCTGGCGCGAAGGCGGCTGGCGCGCCTACATGGACCAGCAGGTCGGGCGCGAGAGCGACGTCAGCTTCTTCGTCGCCGAGCCGTCCAACCTCGACATCATCCTGGCGCCCTACTGCCCGCCCGAGCCGGGCAGCATCGCCGCCCGCATCGCGGTGCGCAGCCTGCCGGCGGTGCCCCTGCGCTACCAGCGCTTCTTCGGCCAGTCCGGCGCCGCGCTGTCGATCGCCTGCAATACCTTCATCTGCGAGCGCGAACGCCTGGACGGCATCGCCCACGGCGCGCCCTGGTACGGGGTGTTCGACGAGGATCCCGGCTTCACCGGCGAGAGCGAATACTGCTACGACTTCGGCCACACCGGCGAAGCCTCGGATGGCGCCCTGGGCATGCGCGTGCTCCCGGCCGGCATCTATGCCTGCCTGGATTTCCGCCACGAGTGGCCGCGCTTCCGCTCGATGTACGAGGACTGGCTCGACAAGCAGTCGGTATGGCGCTTCGACAGCACGCGCCCGCACATCCAGCAGGTCGCGCGCGACTGTGCCGGCAAGTGGCGCGGGCTGCTGGCGCTGCCGATCAAGAAGCGTTAATCGGCGTCGCCGGCGCGGCGCGCCAGACGAAACGGCTCAGCACCAGCACCGGCAGCGCCGCCACCAGCACCCACAGGAAGAAATCGCGGTAGCCGAGCGCCGCCTGGATGTCGCCGCTGATCATCTTGAACAGCACGAAGCCGAGCTGCATGAAGCCGGTGCCGAGCGCATAGTGCGCGGTCTGGTAAGGCCCGGCCGCCACCACCTGCATGATGAACAGGATCACGCCAACGAAGCCGAAGCCGTAGCCGAACATCTCCACACCCAGGCCGGTGGCGATGACGCCGAGGGATTCCGGCTGCGCCACGCTCAGGTACCAGAACACGGCGTTCGGCAGGTTCATGGCGACGAGCAGGAAAGGCATTGCGCGCCGCAGGCCGAGGGCGGCGGTGAAGTAGCCGCCGGCGATGCTGCCGGCCAAAAAGGCCACCGTGCCGGCAGTGCCGTACACGGCCCCCACCTGGGCCGTCGTCAAGCCCAGGCCCCCAAGCGCGCGGGCATCGCGCAGGAACAGCGGGCCGATGGTCTGGATCTGGCCTTCGGCGGCGCGGAACAGGATGATGAACAGGATCGCCATCCAGATGCCGGGCTTGGCGAAGAAGGCGCGGATCACGTCGAGCAGGGTGCCGGCCACGCCGCGCGCCCCGCCCTGCGGCCGCACGGCCGGCGTCGCCGGCAGCGCCCACAGGTGATACAGGCCGAGACCGGCCATCAGGGCGCCGAGCAGGCCGAACACCGTGGCCCAGGCCGGCCCCGGGCCCATGCGGTCTTCGAGGAAGCCGGCCAGCATCACCAGGCCGCCCATCGACAGGAACTTGGCGGCATTGAAGAAGGCGCCCTGCCAGCCGGCGTAGGCGGCCTGCTGGCGCTCGCTCAGGCTGGCGATGTAGATGCCGTCGGCGCAGATGTCGTGGGTGCTCGAGGCCAGCGCCACCACCGCGAACAGGATGATCGATGCGGCGAACCAGGCCGGCAGCTGCAGGACCAGCGCCATCGCCGCCATGGCCAGGCCGCCCGCCAGCTGGAAGCACACCACCACGCCGCGCTTGCTGCGCGCCAGTTCGAGGAAGGGGCTCCACAAGGCCTTGAACACCCAGGCCAGGCCGAGCAGGCCGGTCCAGCGCGCGATCTGCTCGTTGGGCACGCCCATCGACTTGTACATCAGGCCGGCCACCAGCGCCACCGCGTAGAACGGCAGTCCCTGGGCCAGGTAGAGGGTGGGCACCCAGGCCAGCGGATGGCGGGTGGCCGGCGCGGCGCTGCGCAGCGCATTCATGGCGGTCATGGCGATTCCAGTGTCAAGGTCACGATTCTGCTGGCGCGGCCGCGGGTGTCGACGCTCGCGAGCTTCACCTCGCACGCCCCGCCCACCGCCACCGGCCCCGCGTAGCGCGGGCTGCAGGACGTGGGCTCCAGTCCGTCCAGAGTGTAATGCACGGCCAGGCCCGGCAGGGCGACATTCGCATGCAGCACGCCGTCGCGCACGATCGCGCCGGGCGGCGGCAGCCGGTAGTCCCAGGGCCGGCGCGCGCGGTCCAGGCGCGGCAGCTCGCGCTGTCCGAGGCGGTTGGCGAATTCGTTCCAGTCGCGCAGGGCCGCGCTGGCGCGCTCCCGGGGATCGTCGATGTCCTGCCAGCCCGGGTCGGGCGCCCAGGCCCGCTCGGCCAGCCCGATCAGGCGCGGCAGCGCCAGGTATTCGAGGCGCGCCCGCGAGCGTGCGTTCTCGCCCCACAGCTGCCCCTGCAGGCCGGCGATGCGGCCGCGCGCCTCCGCCCCGAGCGGCTGCAGCGCGCCCAGCACCTCGCCAGCGAGGCTGCGCCCCATCGGGTCCGGTCCCGGCAGCGCGCCCCCATCCAGCGGACAGAAGCCGAAGGCATTGCGGGTGCCGACGAAACCGGCCCAGTAATAGCCCGGTTCCTGCGGATGCTTGGCGTAGGCCAGGTCGAAGTACAGGTTGGCGGCGTTCGACAGCACCACGTCGTAGCCGGCATTCGCCAGGCGGTAGGCACAGTCTTCCTGGCCCGAGCCCCAGGCATTGTTCCAGACGTAGACGTGGAAGCCGGGACCGGCGAAGCGCGGATTGGGCAGCATCCGGTCGCCCTCGCGCACCAACGCGGTTTCGTCCCATCCGGCGAATTCCACGCCGTGGCGCGCCAGGATCCTGCGGCAGCGTTCGACGAAATCGTCGTGCAGCTGCTGCACGCTCCAGCCCTGCTCCCGCATGCGCGCGCGGCACACGGGCGAGCCGAGCCAGGCCCCGACCGGCACCTCGTCGCCGCCGGTATGGATCACGCGCAGCGGCACCCCGGCCTCGCGGTACAGCATGCACACCTCGCCCACCACGGTGTCGATGAAGCGGTCCACCGAAGGCAGGGCGATGCAGATCACGTTGTCGTGCCACAGCTGCACCGATTCGTAGCGCGAGGCGTCGTCCGCATCGTGCAGCAGGTATTCGCCGGCCGCCTCGAGATCGCCGGCGGCGAGCAGGCGCCGGTAGCGTTCGCGCATCGCCACCACGGCGGCGCGCGCATGGCCCGGCATGTTGAACTCCGGGATGACCTCGATGTGGCGCGCATGGGCATGGCGCAGGATGGTGACGAACTCCGAGGCCGTATAAAAGCCGCTGCCGGCGGAACCGTCGATGTCGGCTCCCGAGCCGAAGGACGGCGGCAGGCAGGGGCTGCCGTCCAGCGCGACGCCTCGGCGGGCGCCGACCGAGGTCAGTTCGGGCAGCGCGCCGATCGCCAGGCGCCAGCCTTCGTCGTCGGTCAGGTGGAAGTGAAAGCGGTTCAGTTTATAGCTGGCCATGCAGTCGAGCAGGCGCAACACCGTGCTCACGCCGGCGAAGTGGCGCGCGACGTCGAGCATCATGCCGCGGTAGCCGAAGCGCGGCGCATCGAGCACGCGCCCGGCGGGCAGCACGCCGTCCGGCGCCATCAGCTGGCCCAGGGTCTGGAGTCCATTGAACACGCCGTGAGGGCTGGCGCCGCGGATGCGCACCCGGCCCGGCGCGATCTCGAGCAGGTAGGCTTCCGGTCCTTCCACCTCCGCGATCTCGCCCAGCTCGAGCCAAACCTCGGCCGAACCGCCCGGCACCAGTCCCGGCAGGCTGCCGAGCATGGAGGCCAGCAGCGAGGCTTCGTTCCAGAGTGCGCGCTCGTAGCCCAGCGGCGCATGGCGCGACAGGACGCAGCGGCGGCCGTCGAACTCGGCAAAGCGCGGACGCGGCGTGATGCGCCCCACCGCCGCATCCGGCAGCAGGTGCAGCGCCGCGTTCTGCTCGAAGCGCCAGGCCGCGTCGGCGGTCGGCAGCGCGTCGCCGCGCATGCGGTGGCGCTGTTCCGGGCGCGCGAACGGGGCGATCTCCGGGTCGCCCAGGTCGAGCGGCTTGCCGCCTCCGCCCGGCAGCAGGTGGAAGCCCAGCGGCGCATCGGTGATGCTGATCGCCCAGTGCAGGGCCTCGTAGTCCACCGTGTGGGTGACGCCGGGCAGCCAGGGGCCGCCGCCCGGCATGCGCAATGAGAACAGGTCGCCGTTCAGGTGCGCGATCGCATAGCCCTGGCTGACGCTGTCGGCCAGCACCTTGCGGCAGGTATTGAAGCGGATTGCCCAGCCGGGCGCGATCGGCTCGGATGACTCGTTGCGCAGCGTGAGGCGGGCGCTGAAGGCGTCGTCGCGCGTGTAGTTGCTCAGGCATTCCCAGGCGATCGCAATCGCCGGGGCTTGCCGGTCCGTGGTCGGGATCATGTGTGTGTTCCGCTGCGGGGGCAGGACGGGCGCGCCGCCCTTCCCCCTGGTGAGGCTTACAGCTTGCCGCGCAGGCCGATGTAGAAGGTACGGCCGTTCGAGTAGAAGGCGCGCGGGCGGTCCTCGTTCTCGGCGTACATCTTGATCGTCTCGTTGGTCAGGTTGAGCGCGTCGAAGGTCAGGGTCAGCTGCTCGGTGAGCTTGACGTTGAGCGACGCCGCCAGCGAAGGCTGGCTGTCCACGTGCTGGCTGGCGCCGCGGTCCACGCCGGCCTTGTACTTCGAGCGGTAGTTGTAGGCCAGGCGCGCGGAGAAGCGTTCGTTCTCGAAGTAGCCGGTGACATTCCAGGTGTTCTTCGAGGAGTTCAGCAGCTCGCCGCCGTCATCCAGCTCGCCGTCGGCGTGAGTGTAATTCACCAGGGTGCCGAAGTTGTTCCACAGCGGCTGCTGCCAGCTCAACTCGATGCCCTTGTTGCTGCCAGTGGTGTTGAAGGGCGAGGTGATCTGGTAGGTGGTCTGGGTGCCGCGCTTGTTGTTGTAATAGGTCCCGCTCGAGGTGCCCTGGGCCACGATCGAACGGAAGTCCATGTAGAAGAAGCCGGCCGACAGCAGGGCCTTCGGCGCGTAGTACCACTCCATGCCGAGGTCGAAGTTGGTAGCGCGCACCGGATCGAGATTCACGTTGCCGCCGCTGCCGCTCAGGGCGTCGTCGTTGAGCGAGACCGAGCCGCCCAGGGCGGAATAATCCGGACGGGCGATGGTCTTGGCCAGCGCGCTGCGCAGCACCAGCTGCGGCGACACCTCGTACTTCAGGTTGGCGCTCGGCAGGTAGTCGCGGTAGGTGCGCTTGAAGCTGGTCGGGGTATAGGGACCGAAGGCCGAACCGGTGATGGCGTTCGGGCCGCCCGGCAGGTTGACCACCGTGTCCTGGCGCGTCTCGATGGCGCGCAGGCCGATGTTGCCGCTCCAGTTGTCGCCGCCGAAATCCGCCATCGCGTACAGGGCGAAGGTCTTTTCTCCGACCTGGAATTCGTCCATCCAGTTATGGCGCAGGGTGTAGTCGAGCAGGCGGTTGCCCGGGACCGCGCCCCAGGCGCCGAGGGCGGCGCCATCGTACTTGAAGTAGTTCGACGACACATTGCCGCCCAGGTCCTTGCCGAAGTCGGACGGGTACATCTGGCCGCTCCAGGCCGGGCCGGGCGCGCTGAAGCCGGTCGCGCCGGGACGGGTCTCGAGCGGGTGCTCGGCGGTGCGGGTATGGTCGGTCCAGCGCGCGCCGAAGCGGATCGCCTGCACGCTGGCGTCCTGCAGGCGCCATTCGCCGTCGACCTGGGCATATTTTTCCTGGTCGACCGACTGCGCCTCGCCGCCGCCGGCCCAGGCGGTACTGCCCGGCACGGCGGTATTCCCGCCGGGGTAGCTGACGCTCGCCGGCGACAGGCCGTTGAGGGCGTAGACCATGCCGCCGTCCACGTTGTTCTGGTAGTAGACGTCGTCGCGGTCCCAGCCCACGCCATGGGTCTTGCCGGCTTTGCCGGACAGGGTCAGCTGGTCGTTGACGCGGTGCTTGCCGTTCAGGTCGAGGTACCAGGATTCGCCGCCGGCGTCCGGACGGTAGATGTTGTCGACCTCGCCCGCGTTGCGGGTGAAGGCGGCGCCGACCAGGGTGCCGTTCCTGATGACCGGATTCTGGGGGACCAGGTTCATGCTGTTGATCGAGTTGGCCGGCGCGGCCAGCCAGTTGGTGTTCTGGTGCGGGGCATCGAGCTTGGAATAGAAGCCGTTCAGGTCGATGCTGGTGCCGCGCGCCGGACGCAGTTCGACGTCGAAGGCGCCGCCCTGGCGCTTCTTGGTCTGCTCGAACAGCGCGGCGCCGATGAAGGTCGGGACGACCACGCCGCGCAGCGCCGGATTGGCGGCGACGGCCGCGCTGGTCGGGCTGATCGGGGTATAGCCGAGGATCTCCTGGCCGTCGCGGCGCACGCTGGCCTTCTCGGAGAAGCCCTGCAGCAGCACGCCGAAGGTATTCGCGGGGTTCTTCCAGCCCACCAGGGCGGACAGGTGCGGCTCGGTTTTCTCGGACAGGTCGTTGTAGTTGGCCTGGATCGAGCCTTCCACGGTCAGCGGGTTGCGGAAGTCGAGCGGGCGGCGGGTGATGACGTTGATGGCGCCGGAGACGCCGCCTTCGACCAGGTCGGCGGTCGGGCTTTTCTGCACCACGATCGAACCCACCAGTTCGGAGGGCAGCAGCGAGAAGCTGCTCGATCGGCCGACGTTGCCGCCGATCTGGTTCAGCACGAACCAGTCGCCGGTGCTGATCGCATGGCCGTTGAACAGGGTCTGCTGCAGGCTCGGGCTGGTGCCGCGCAGGCTGACGCGGTCGTTTTCCCCGAAGCCGCCTTCGCCGCCGGCCGAGGACTGGGTGTTCACGCCCGGCAGGCGCTGGATGGCGTCGGCCACGTTCTTGTCGGGCATCTTGCCGATGTCTTCGGCCGTCACCACCTCGACCACCGCGTCGGCATTGCGCTTCTGGCGCAGCGACTGTTCCAGGGCGGCGCGCACGCCGGTCACCACCACGGTCTGGGGTTCGACCGGCTCCTGCGCCGCTGCCTGCCCCGCCATCCCCATCACCAGTACCGTCACTGCCGCCGCGATCGCGGTGCGCCTGACCTGCTGCCCTGCCGTCTTCTCGTACATGTCATCTCCCAAAACTTGTATGGTGATTCCGCCGACTGCCGGAACCGCGCGTTCTTGATGTGTGGGAGGGATTGTGTCGTTACTTAAACGACCATGTTTGTCAAATCTTGCTATGACGGACAGAATTCGTGATTTACGGGAAGGGCATCCTGGCGACGGCAGCCTTCAGCGCCGCGAAGCAGGCCGGGTCGAGCGCACTGCCGACCGTCTTTTCCATCATGCCCAATGCCTGCTCGATCGGAATCGCGCCGCGGTAGGGACGCTCGGCCGTGATGGCGTCGAAGATGTCGGCGGTGGTGATGATGCGGGTCTCGAGGCCGATCGCGTCGCCCTGCAGGCCGCGCGGGTAGCCGCTGCCGTCGAGGCGCTCGTGGTGGGCGCCGGCGATCGCCGCCAGTTCGGCGAAGGCGTTGATGCGGCCCAGGATGGTCTCGGTATAGGCCGCATGCAGGCGCACCGCTTCCCATTCGTCGCGGTCGAGCGCGCCCGCCTTGTCCAGCACGCTGTTGCTGACGCCCAGCTTGCCGACGTCGTGCAGCAGCGCGCCGCGCTTGAGCCAGCGGCGGCGCTGCGGGTCCATGCCCAGCGCTTCAGCGATCATGTCGGTGTACAGCGCGACGCGCGCACTGTGCCCGCTCGTGTAGGGGCTCTTGGCATCCACCACCTGGCCGAAGGCCATCGCGATGTCGTCCAGGTAGTCGTCGTCGAGTGTGATATCGCGCCCGCCCGGTTCGAGATCGGCCACGGCGCGGTCGACGCCGGGCGAGGCCAGCACTTCCCAGAACGCCGGACTCGCCGCCACCTCCTCGAAAGCGCGCACCAGGCGCGGATCGAACCAGGTGCCGGCGCGGGCGCGCGCTTCGCGCAGGGCGCTGTCGCGCCCCGCCGCCGTGTGGAACACGTCGATCACCTGGGCCAGCAGCGCGATGCGCGCATACACGGAAATCGCCTCGCCCACCAGGCGGTCGGGCTTGCCCTTGCCGTCGTAGTGTTCGTCGAGCGAATAGATGCCGCAGGCGACACCGGTGGGAAAACGCAGCAGGCGCGCGATCTCGGCACCGCGCTGGCAACGCGTGGCGATCAGGTCCTGGGCGATCGCGGGACCGTCGCGCAGGATCGTCATCACGCTGCGGAATCGCTCGGCCAGGCCGGCCTTCAGCCCGGTGTGGGACAGCACGAAGGACAGCACCTGCGGCAGGCTGTCGCCGACGGTCTTGAAGTCGCGCTTGAAGCCCAGGTCATCGGTCAGGTAGAGCTCGCAGATGCGCGCGGCATTGCTGCTGCAGCCGAGGTCCTTGAGCAGGAGGGTGTAGTACAGCTCCCACAGATGCTCCTCCGGCAGCCCGGCCGCGCGGCCGATGTGCATGCCGATCCAGCACACGCGCACGCAATGGCCGGGCGGCTGGCCTTCGGTGATGTCGAGCGCGTAGCTGAGTGCGCCGATGAGTTCGGACAGCTTCATGGCGCTCGGTGCGCGCACTTCGGAGGGAATGGCGAGATCCATGGTCGGCTTTCGTGGAGCGTAGTTCTTGTCAGCAATCTAAATTTATTCTACGCCACATAAAGTGCTTTGCAACGAGAAATTGACGACTTTGCCGACAGATGCGGCGCCCTTGCCACAAGCGGCCCGGCGCCATCGTGCTCCGGCCTTTTGCGCGCCACAGTAGACTGTCCCCAGCTTCGATGCTCACAAAGGAGTGCGACATGACTGCTTCCACCAATGGCGCTTCGGTATCGGTCTGGATGGACACCGCCGAGGTCCCCGCCTGTCCTCCCCTGCCCGGCGACCTCGACACGGAGATCTGCGTGATCGGCGCCGGCATCGCCGGCCTCACCACCGCCTACCTGCTCGCCAGGGAGGGCCGCAAGGTCGTGGTGATCGACGCCCTCGGCATCGGCGCCGGCGAGACCGGGCGCACCACCGCCCACTTGTTCCCGCCGGACGAGTGGTACGGCTTCATCCATGACAAATTCGGCGCCGCCAGTGCGCGCCTGGTGGCCGACAGCTATGCCCGCGCGATCGACCTGGTCGAATCGACCGCCGCCAGCATCAAGACCGAGGACGGCATCGACTGCGAATTCGAGCGCCTCGACGGCTACCTGTACGCCCTGCCCGGCAATGCCATGCGCGACCTCGAGAAGGAATACCAGAGCGCGGCCCGGGCTGGCGTGGCGGTCGAATTCCTGCCCGGCGTGCCCGGCCTGCCCTTCGACACCGGCCCCGCCGTGCGCTTTGCGAACCAGGGCCAGTTCCATCCGCTGAAGTACCTGGCCGGCCTGGCGCACGCCATCGAGCGCCACGGCGGCCGCATCTTCGGGTCCACCCACGCGCACCGCGTGCGCGGCGACCACGAGCAGCAGACCGTCTCCACCGACCACGGCGAGATCCGCGCCCGCCACGTGGTCCTGGCCACCCACACGCCCTTCAACGACCGCGTGGTGATGCACACCAAGCAGGCCGGCTACCGCACCTACGTGATCGGCCTGCGGGTGCCGCGCGGCGCGCTGCCGCGCATCCTGCTGTGGGATACCGGCGACCCTTACTATTACGTACGCCTGGAGACACCGGATGCCGCGCTCGATCACGAGATCCTGGTGGTCGGCGGCGCCGATCACAGGACCGGCCAGGACGACCACCCCGAGCACCGCTACGACGAGATCGAACGCTGGGCCCGCGAACACTTCCCGATGGCCGGCGCGCTCGCCTACCGCTGGTCGGGCGAGGTGATGGAGCCCTCCGACGGCCTGGCCTACCTCGGCCGCAACCCGATGGACGACGACAACGTCTACCTGATCACCGGCGATTCCGGCAACGGCATGACCCACTGCACCATCGGCGCCATGCTGGTGAGCGACCTGGTGGCGCGCCGCGACAACCCCTGGCAGGCACTGTACGATCCCTCGCGCAAGCCGGTGCACGGGCTGGCCGATTTCGCTTCGGAACAGGCCAAGACCCTGGCGCGCTACGGCGAATGGCTGACCGGCGGCGACGTCGACTCGGTCCACGAGATCGCCGCCGGCGAAGGCGCGGTGCTGCGCGACGGCCTGCGCAAGATCGCGGTCTACCGCGACGCCCAGGGCGGCCTGCATGCGGTATCCGCCAAGTGCACCCACCTGGGCTGCGCCGTGCACTGGAATTCGGCCGAGCGCTCCTGGGACTGTCCCTGCCATGCCTCGCGCTTCGATACCGAAGGCAATGTGCTGCATGGGCCGGCGCCCGAGCCGCTCGAGAAAATCGAGCTGGCCGACGAGACGCCGCCGCCGCGCACGCCGCGGCCCGGCATGCGCGGGCGCAGCGCGCGTTAATCTCAGGTCAAGGAACGTTGACGAACCGCTAACGAAACGTTGTATTTGTCACAGCTCTAGCATGTCCACGTTGCAAAAGTGTGGAAATACGTGGACATGCTGCGTGGAAACTTCATACTCGTCAAGACGGGCAGCGCGCTTGCTCCCCGGCGCGCGCGTGCGCGCTTTGACCCCGATTCGACGAGAAAATCATGAAGCTCGAGAAAATGAAGATCCGCAGCCTGCTGGCCCTTGGTTTCGGCGCGGTGCTGGCCCTGATGCTGGTGCTGGCCGGGGTGGCGCTGTCCACCACGCATACCGTCAACGAGATGACGCATGCGCTGACCCGCGACGGCCTCCACCGCTCCAACCTGCTGCAGGAATGGAAGGCGGTCGTCGAGGTCAACGCGGTCCGCACCATCGCCGCCGCCAAGTCGAGCGACCCGGCCACGGAACAGTTCTTCCTCGATGCCATGGCCAAGTCATCCGAGCGCGCCAATGAGCTGCAGAAGCTGGTCCAGGAAGCGGTCAAGGACGATGCCGAAGGCAAGCGCCTGTTCGACGGCATCGTCGCCAGCCGCGAAGCCTATCGCAAGGCGCGCGCCGAAGCCTTCAAGCAGAAGAAGGAAGGCCAGCTGGAGTCGGCCGCGCGCTTCTTCGAGAGCGACATGCTGCCGAAGGTGAACGCCTACGTGGGCAGCCTGGAAGCAATGGTCGCCTTCCAGAAGCGCGCGCTCGCCACGCAGGGTGAATCCATCGACAGCTACGTCGGCGACAGCCGCAAGGTCCAGCTCGCGCTGAGCGCGGTCGCCGTCGCCACCGGCATGGCCTTCGCCTGGCTGATCATGCGCGCCATCTCCGGGCCGCTGCAACGGGCGCTGGGCGTGGCACAGCAGGTCGCGCGCGGCGACCTGACCGGCCGTATCGAGGCCGACGCGCGCAACGAGACCGGCCAGCTGATGGCGGCCCTGAAGGACATGCGCGACAGCCTGCGCGGCATCGTCAGCGAAGTACGGCGCGGCACCGACACCATCGCCACGGCCTCGCACCAGATCTCGGGAGGCAACCTGGAACTGTCGGCGCGTACCGAAGAGCAGGCCAGCTCGCTGGAAGAAACCGCGGCGTCGATGGAGGAACTCACGTCGACCGTGCGCCAGAACGCGGACAACGCGCAGCAGGCCAATGCACTGGCACGCACGGCCTCCGGCAGCGCCGCGCGTGGCGGCGAGACGGTCGGCGAGGTGGTGCGCACCATGGCCGACATCCGCAGCGCTTCGCAGAAGATCGGCGAGATCGTCGGTGTCATCGACGGCATCGCATTCCAGACCAACATCCTGGCGCTGAACGCGGCGGTGGAAGCCGCGCGCGCCGGCGAACAGGGGCGCGGCTTCGCGGTCGTGGCATCGGAAGTGCGCGCCCTGGCGCAGCGCTCCGCCACTGCGGCAAAAGAGATCAAGACCCTGATCGCCGACTCGGCCGGCAAGGTCGAGGAAGGCAACCGCCTGGTCGCCCAGGCTGGCGCCACCATGGAAGAAATCGTGGCCGGCATCGCCGGCGTCTCCACCATCATGGCGGAGATCGCGTCCGCCAGCGGCGAGCAGTCGCTGGGCATCGAGCAGGTCAACCAGGCCGTCACCCAGATGGACCAGGTCACGCAGGAGAACGCCGCGCTGGTCGAGGAAGCGGCGGCCGCTTCCGACGCGCTGCGCGAACAGGCGCAATCGCTGTCGCAGCTGGTGGCCACCTTCCGCCTCGACGAGCGCGAGGCCGCGGCAGCGGCTGCACCGCGCCGCGCGTCCCAGTCCAGGCCGGCCCTCGCCGCCTGAACACGACCCTGTAAACGAGGACACCAGCCCGCAGGCTGGTGTCGCAGAATGCAGCCCGTCAGGACTGCATCGGCTCAGGCTGCGGATCAGTAGCCGCGGCCGGTGCTGCCGGTGGGCGGCGTGGTGCCGGTGGGCGGCGTGGTGCCGGTAGTCCCGGTAGTACCCGAGGTGCCGGTAGTGCCGGTTGTACCCGAGGTGCCGGTTGTACCCGAGGTGCCGGTCGTGCCGCTACGTCCGGTAGCGTCCATGGTGCCGGTCGCACCGCTGGTGCCGGTGGCGCCGGTGCCCATCGAGCTGCTGCCGGTGGTGCCGGTGGCGCCCGACGAACCGCTGGTACCCATCGCGCCGCTGCTGCCGCTGGTCGAGCGGCGGGTTTCCGGCTCGCTCGAACGGCCGGTGCTGGTGCGGCCGGCTTCGACGCCCGAGCTGCCCGAGCTCCAGTCGCTGGTGCCACTGGTGCCACTGGTGCCGCTAGTGCCGCTGGTGCCGCTGGTGCTGCTCGAACCGCTGGTGCCGCTCATGCTGCCCGAGCTGCTCGAACCGCTCGCGTTCATGCTGCCGCTCTGGCTAGAACCGCTGGTGCTGTGGTCCTTGTGCTTCTTGCTGCGTTTCTTGTCCTGCTTCTGCGGGCTGCCGGTGGCGCTGGCCGACGAGCTGCCGTGGCTCTGGTCGTGCATGCTGCTCTGGTCATTCGCGTTGACGCTCTGGCTGTTGCTCGGGGTGCCGGCGCCGCGCGTGTTCTGGGTGCCGTCCGACGATTGCGCGTGGACGGTGGTGGCGCCGAACATGGCGGCGGCAACGGAAGCACCCAGCAGGCCTTTCAACAGCTTATTCATCTTCATGTCGATCTCCTAAAATTTGTCTTCGGGGCAAAATACTCAACAATATCAATAAGATATTGAATTTAGGCTTAGGAGTGTAGAGAGGGGACATGGAGGGAGGCGCACGGTAGCCTTCCGGAAAAAGAATCCTTGCTACTAGAAGTCTGCTCAGCGGGGCGTAGCCGCCTGGGCCGACAGCGTGCCGAGCTGGGTGTACAGCGCCAGCACATTGCTCTTGTCGTCCGGGTAGACGCGGTTCGACAGGAACACGTAGAAGCTGCGCGATTGCGGATCGACCCACAGGATGCAGCCGGTAAAGCCGGTATGCCCGTAGGAGCCGACCGGGAACACCGTGCCGCGCGGACGCAGGGCATAGGGCGAGTCGATGTCCATGCCCATGCCGCGCAGGGCCAGGCCGGGCGGCGACTGCGCGGTGGTGAGCAGGCGTACGCTTTCCTTGCTCAATACCCGCACGCCATCGAGCTCGCCGCCATTGGCCAGCATGCGGCCGAAGCGCGCCACGTCGCGTGCGGTGGAGAATACGCCGGCCGATCCGGCCACGCCGCCCATGCGCCGCACGGTGGGATCATGCACCACGCCTGCCAGCAGCTGGCCCGGCGCCAGGTCGCCATGCAGGGCGGCGCCGGCGACGGCATCGGCGCCGCGCTGGGTCGGCGCGATGCGCGCGGCCGCCATGCGCTCCAATGGACGATAACCGGTGTCGCGCATGCCGAGCGGCGTGAAGATGCGCTGCTGCGCGTAGCGATCCAGCGGCATGCCGGCTACCCGCTCGACCAGCTGGCCGAGCAAAATATAGTTGATGTCCGAGTAGCGGAAGTAGCTGCCCGGCGCGTGCGTGAGCTCCTGGCGGCAGGCCAGCGCAAGGGCCGCCTCCTTGCCCGCCCACGCCGGCCTGGCCGGCAGGCCCGCCGGCAGCCCGGACGAATGTGTCAGCAGCTGGCGCACGGTGATCGCCTCCTTGCCCCCACCGCCGCATTCCGGGAAATAGCGCAGCAGCGGCCCCTCCAGGTCGAGCTTTCCTTCCTCGGCCAGCAACAGCACCGAGGTCGCCGTCGACAGCACCTTGGACAGCGAGGCGGCATCGAACACCGTATCCGGCGTGACCGGCGGCGCGCCTTCATCGTAGGTGAAGCGCCCGTAGGCCTGTTCGTAGACCGCGCCCTCGCGCTCCAGGTGGAACACGGCGCCGGGCAGCTTGCGCGCGCCGATGTTGTCCAGGATGGCGCGATCGATCTCGGCCAGCCTCGCCCCATCGAGCCGCAGCTCAGCGCGCATGGCGCTCCCCTGCCCCGGCAGCTGCGCGCAGCCGGCGCCCAGCAGGGCTGCACTCAGGGTGGCAAGGATGGCGGCGCGGCGGCATGGCGAAGTCGGGGTTCTGGACATTGGACAGGGATGGATGGGTGGCTCGGATTCTCGCCTGATCATAAGGACGGGTCTGCCACCGGTCAATCTTTACGACGAGCACTCCCAGCAGCCGCGCACGCGAAAAATGGCATCGGCGTATCATCAATGGATGATTCCATTTTCAATCCTCGACCTCGCGCCCATCGTCGAAGGCAGCGATGCGGCAACTTCTTTCCACCGTTCACTAGATCTCGCCCAGCACGGCGAGCGCTGGGGTTACCAACGCTTCTGGCTGGCGGAGCACCACGGCATGCCGGGCATCGCCAGCGCGGCCACGGCGGTGCTGATCGGCCACGTGGCGGCCGGCACCAAGACGATCCGTGTCGGCGCCGGCGGCATCATGCTGCCGAATCACTCGCCGCTGGTGATCGCCGAGCAGTTCGGTACGCTCGAATCGCTGTACCCGGGACGCATCGACCTCGGCCTGGGCCGCGCGCCCGGCTCGGACCACACCACGGCGCGCGCCCTGCGCCGCAACCTGGCCTCGGACGCCGACGAATTCCCGCAGGATGTCGTCGAGCTGCTGGACTATTTCGCCGACTCGCCGCGCCGCCAGGTACGCGCGGTGCCGGGCGCGGGCCTGGACGTGCCGGTGTGGATCCTCGGTTCCAGCCTGTTCGGCGCCCAGCTGGCGGCGGCGCTCGGCCTGCCCTATGCGTTCGCCTCGCACTTCGCGCCGCAGATGATGCTGCAGGCGATCGAGCTCTACCGCTCAACCTTCCGGCCCTCGAAGCAGCTCGACAAACCCTATGTGATGCTCGGCTATAACGTGTTCGCGGCGGATACCGACGAGGAAGCGCAGGTACTGGCCACCTCGATGCAGCAGGCCTTCGTCAACCTGCGCAGCGGACGCCCCAGCAAGCTGCAGCCGCCAGTTCCAGGTTACCTGGAAAGCCTGGGCACGGCCGAACGCATGATGCTCGACAGCGTCCTGTCCTGCACCGCGATCGGCGCGCCGGCCGCGGTGGAAAGCCAGCTGCGCAGCTTCATCGCGCGCACCAGGCCGGACGAGCTGATGATCACCTCGCAGGTCTTCGACCACGCGGCGCGCCTGCGCGCTTACGAGATCACGGCGGAAATTCACAAAAAGGGCTGAGGCCCTTCACGCGTCGCCGGTCCCGGCCTGCAGCATGTCGATCACGGCGCGGGTCGAGCGTACTCTGCCCATGCGCCGGAAGATGTGCTTGCATGCGAAACGGTGGGCTTCCGCATCCATGCTGGTCATCGCATCTTCCGCGAACACCAGCTTGTAGCTGCGATCAAAAGCCGCACGCGCCGTCGACTCGACCCCGAAATTGGTGGCGATGCCGCCAAGGATCAGCGTGTCGATGCCGCGCCGCCGCAGCAACTGGTCGAGTTCGGTCCCGTAGAAGCCGCCCCACTGGCGCTTGGTCACGACCAGATCGCTCGCCTCCACGCCGGCCATGGCAGCCAGCTCCGAAGCATCGTAGGGCGGTGCGGCGGCGCCGGGCGGGCGCATCGGCGCGTCGGCCAGCGGCGTCGGCAGCTCGTTCACCAGCACCCGCACGTACACCACCATCGCCCCGCGGCCGCGCATTTCCTGCGCCAGCAGCACACAGTTGCCGACCGCCTGCTCGGCGGTATAGGGCGCCAGCTCGCGGCCGACATTGCTGTTCTGCAGGTCGATCAGCACCAGGGCCGTGCGCGCCAGCTTGAGGGATTGTTCGTCCATGGTTTCCTCCTGGGCCCAGTATTGCCGATTCGTGTACGGCACGGCGCACGCCGGCATACGGCTACAATGCCCCGACCTACTCTATCTGGAGCAAGCATGCAACGTCGCCAGTTCATCCAACTTTCCTCGCTCGCCGCAGGCGCCGCCCTGCTGCCCGGCTGCGCCGCGGTCGCCAACTTGACTACCGGACCGCTGATCGATCGTCATGTACCGAAGGACTACAGCGGTGTGGTGGCCGTGCGCAAGGATGCGCGCGCGCCGCTGGTGGTGCACGCCAGCGGCCTGGCGCTGCGCGAGGAAAAGCAGCCCATCACCAAGGACACGCGCTTCCTGGTCGGTTCGATGACGAAATGGATCACCGCCGTCACCGTGCTGCGCCTGGCCGACATGGGCACGCTCGACCTCGACGCCCCGATCGCGCGCCACCTGCCGGAACTGCCGGCGGCCAACGGCGCGGTCACGCTGCGCCAGCTGATGTCGAACCGCAGCGGCATCCCCAACGGTCTTTCCGATGCCTTGAAGAAAGACCGGGCCGTCGAGAAGCTCGAGATCGGCCCGGTCGAGGCGGCCCTGCGCTTCGGTACGGGCGCGCCCGCCTCGAAGCCGGGCGAGCAATGGGATTACTCGTATACGAACTGGATCCTGGTCGCGGCCGTCGTCGAACGTGCCCGCAAGGAACCGTTCACGGAAACGGTGGAAGAACTGGTGCTGGCCCCGAGCGGCGTGCGCGACACGAGTTTCGCCGCCACCGGCTACGAGGATGAAGTCGGCATGGCGGTCGCCTACAACGCCGCGGGCCAGCGCAAGACCTCTGCGGTGCCGCCGATGATCGCGGCCAGCGGCACGCTGTACAGCACGGCCAGCGACCTGGTGAAGATCGCAGATACCGTCTACCTCGGCAAGCTGTTGTCGGATAAGGCGCGCAAGGAGCTGTCCACCGTGGTGGTGGCGTCCGAAGACTACGCGCTGGGCGGGAAGGTGAAAACCGTCATCACGAAAAAAGGCGCCCGCTCCCTTGCGTGGGAAGCGGGCGCCATCGGGGCCTACAAGACTTTGCTCGCCTACGACCCGGCGGATGGCCGGGCCGTGGTCTTGCTGAACAACACCGACATGCCGCAATCGGAGCAGGCGAAGATCGCTACGGCGCTGTTCGAAGAC
The DNA here is from genome assembly GCF_059685865.1 of Telluria sp. ZB4P36. Lineage (NCBI taxonomy): Bacteria > Pseudomonadati > Pseudomonadota > Betaproteobacteria > Burkholderiales > Oxalobacteraceae > Telluria > Telluria sp. ZB4P36. The sequence goes on along the minus strand of NZ_JCASIE010000017.1, from coordinate 50,582 downwards.
ATGGAGTAAGGTTTACTGTACGGGTTTACCGTCGGCGTCGATCTTGCGGACTTCGCCGATGTTCAGCGCACGGATGCCCGACTCGATCTTGCTCAGGTCGCCCACCACGACCCACACCAGGCGGTCCGGCGTGAAGCTGCGCGCCGCCAGTACGTTGGCTTGCTGCGGGCTCAGCGACGTCGCCTTCTGGGTGTAGGTGTTGTAGTAGTCGTCCGGCAGGCCGTACTGCACCACATTGGTGTAGGCGCTGGTCAGCTGGCCGGCGGTTTCGAAGCCGCCCGGCAGGCCCAGCGTGTTGTTGTCGACCGCAGCCTTCAACTCTTCCGCCGTGATCGGCTTGCCGCCCGCGATGTCGCGGTACTCGCGCACCAGTTCCTGCATCGCTTCACGGGTCTTGTCGGTCTGCACTGGCGAGACGCTCATGAACGGACGCTGGCCGAGGGCCGCCTGCAGCTGGCTGCGCACGCCGTAGGACCAGTGCTTGTCTTCGCGCAGGTTCATGTTGATGCGCGAGCTGAAGGTGCCGCCGAACAGGTCGTTGACGATTTCCAGCGGCAGCGCATCCGGATGGCTGCGTGGCACGGCCAGCTGGGCGCCGACGATCACGCTCTGCAGCGCGCCCGGGCGGTCGACCAGATAGACCACGCTCTTCCCGGGCGCGGCAACCTCGGCCAGCACCTTCTTCGGCACCTCGCCCGCCTTCCAGCCCGCAAAGGCCTTCTCCAGCATCGGCTTGACCTCGGCCAGCGTGGTATCGCCCACCACCAGCAGGGTGGCGTTGTTCGGCTTGAACCAGGTCGCGTGGTACTTGGCCAGGTCGTCGCGGGTCATGCGCTGCACGGCCTCTTCGGTGCCGGTGCCGGTGAAGGGCTTGCCGTAGACGTGTTCCTTGCCGTACAGGATGCTCGGCAGGACGCGCAGCGCCATCAGCTGGGGCACGGTCTTCTCGCGCTGGATCGCGGCCAGGCGGTCCTTCTGCAGGCGCACGAACTCGTTCTGCGGGAAGGACGGGTTCAGCACCAGGTCCGAGTACAGGTTCAGCGCCTGCGGCATGGTGGCCTTGAGCGTGTTCATGTAGACGATGCCGCTGTCGAGGTTGGCGCCGGCGCCGAACTGCGCACCCAGGCTCTCGAAGGCTTCGCCGATCTCCAGCGACTTGCGGGTCCTGGTGCCCTCTTCCAGCATGCGCATCGCCAGGCTGGCGACGCCCGGCTTGTCCGCCGCATCCGAGGCGTAGCCGCTGTCGACCAGCAGCTGGAAGTTCACCACCGGCGCATCATGACGCTCCGCCAGCACGACCTTCAGGCCGTTCGACAGGGTCGTCTTCTGCATTTCCGGCAGCTTGAGCGCCATCGGCTTGCCGAGCGACGGTTCCTTGCTGCGGTCGACGCCGGGCTTGCCGGCCAGGAGGCCGGTCGGGTAGGGATCGACCTGCAGGACGAAGTCGCCATCGGCCAGCCAGTCGTTCATGGCCTTCTTGACGGATGCCGGGGTGGCGGCCTTGATGCGCTGCAGGTAGACCTTGTAGCAGTCCGGATTGCCGGTGTAGGTCTGGCACGAGGCCAGCAGGTCGCTCTTGCCGCCGAAGCCGCCGACGCGCTCGATCATGCGGGTGTAGCGCGCCAGGATGGTGGTTTTCGCGAGACGCAGTTCGGCCTCGGTCGGACCGCTCTTCATCAGGGCCTTCAGTTCTTCGTCGGCGATGCCTTCCATCTTGGCGACGTCGGCGCCCGGACGCGCGGTCAGGGTCAGGTCGAACTGGCCGCCGATTTCCGAGCTGTCGTTGCTGCCGACCGCGCTGGTGGTCAGCTGGTCCTTGTACACCAGGCGCTTGTACAGGCGCGAGGTCTTGCCGCCACCCAGCACCAGGGCCGCCAGGTCGAGTTCCGCTTCTTCCTGGGTATTCGCGCCCGGGACGTTCCAGGTGCGGTAGATGCGCGACTGCGGCACGCGGTCCTGCACGGTGGTGCGGTGGGTGCCGGTGCGCTTGGCGATCCAGGCTTCATGCTTGGCCAGCGGCGGGCCCGGAGGAATGTGGCCGTAGTACTGCTCGACCTTCTGGCGCGCCACTTCCGGGGTGATGTCGCCGGACAGCACCAGCACGGTGTTGTTGGGGCCATAGTTCTTCTTGAACCAGTCCTGCACGTCGGTCATCGAGGCCGCGTCCAGGTCTTCCATCTTGCCGATCACGGTCCAGGAATACGGGTGGCCGGCCGGGTAGGTGTTGTTGACCAGCAGCTCGTAAGCCACGCCGTAGGGCTGGTTCTCGCCCTGGCGCTTTTCGTTCTGCACGACGCCGCGCTGCAGGTCGAGCTTCTTCTGGTCGACGGTGCCGAGCAGGTGGCCCATGCGGTCGCTCTCGGCGAACAGCGCGTAGTCCAGCATCGAGGTCGGCACGTTCTGGAAGTAGTTGGTGCGGTCCTGGTTGGTGGTGCCGTTCAGGTTGGTCGCACCGATGCCTTCCATGGCGTTCAGGTAGGTCTTCTTGAAGTTGTCGCTGCCGCTGAACATCAGGTGTTCGAACAGGTGGGCGAAGCCGGTCTTGCCCGGCTTTTCATTCTTGGACCCGACGTGGTACCAGGTATTGATCGCCACCACCGGGGTCTTGTGGTCTTCGTGGACCAGCACCGTGAGCCCGTTCTTCAGGGTGAACTTGGTGTACTTGACGTCCGGGATGGGGATGTCGGGCGTGCTGGCCTGTTTGGCCGGGGCCGCGCTGACGGCGGATACGCCAGTGGCGAGCGCGAGCGCTGCTGCCAGCTGGAGACTGCGACGGATGCTTACTGCCATGCTGCTCCTCCCAAGGATCATCCGGATAGGATGGATAACGGCGGATTGCCGTGATCCTTGCATTCTAGGCAGCTTTTGTTGTTGCAACAAAGAATAGTTGCGCATGGAGGAGGAATCCATGCGCCTTGCATCGGAGTGTTGCGCGGGGTGTTTTATTGCGGGACGATGCGCAGCAGGCTGCCCCTGGCTTCGTCGGTAATGGCGTACAGGTGCCCGTCCGGCCCCTGGCGCACGTCGCGCACCCGCTTGCCGATCTCGAGGCGCTCCTGCTGGACCACCTTGCCGCCGGCGTCGAAGGCCACGCGGCGGATATCCTCGGTCGCCAGGCCGCCCGAGAACAGGCTGCCGCGCCAGGCCGGGAAGGCCGAACCGGTGTACCACGCGAGGCCCGAGGCGCCGGTCGACGGCGTCCACACGACCAGCGGCTGCACCATGCCGGCGACCACCCGCTTGCCGATCGGCTCGCGGGTCTGGTAATCCAGGCCATAGCTCTGCAGCGGCCAGCCGTAGTTCTTGCCGCCTTCGATCACATTGATCTCGTCGCCGCCGCGCGGGCCGTGCTCGCTGGCCCATACGCGGCCGTTCGGGTCGAGCACCATGCCCTGGATGTTGCGGTGGCCGATGCTCCACAGTTCCGGCAGCGCGCCCTTCTGCCCCGCCAGCGGATTGCCGGGCGCCGCCTTGCCCTCCGCCGTCAGGCGCAGGATCGCGCCATTGTGGCTGCCGACGTTCTGCGCCTGGTCGCGCGCCAGCATATTGCCCACGCGGGCGGGCGGATTGCCGCCGTCGCCGATGCTCATCAACAGCGTGCCGTCCTTCAGGAACACGATGCGCGAGCCGAAGTGCTGGCCGCCGCTCTTCGCGGGCGAGGCCGTAAACAGGGTCTTGATGCCGTGCACGCGCTTGCCGTCAAAAATGCCCTGCACCAGCACCGTACGGTTCTCGTCCTGGGTGCCGCCGGCCATCGTCATGTAGATGCGCGGGTGCGCTCCCTTGTCGAGCGGGTGCACGGCGATGTCGAGCAGGCCGCCCTGGCCGCCCGTGAACAGCGAGGGCAGGCCGTCGAGCGCGACCTCCTGAACCCGCTTGCCCTCGACGAGGTGCAGCGTGCCCTTCTTGCCGGTGACCAGCATGCGGCCGTCGGCCAGCCAGGTCATGCCCCAGGGCTGCGGCAGGCTGTCGACGACGGTTTCAAGTTTCCAGCCCTTAGCAGCGGGCGGCTCGGCCACCGGTTCGACACCCTGTGCGATGGCATTCGAGCACAAGAGCGTGATCAGGCTGGCAACGGACACGGCAATTCGTTTATAACTTTGCATGAAATATCTCCCGGGATTGATCAAAGCATTAACAAAGTGGTGTTTTTACCGCATTTTCCTGCATTTTCTCTGCACGTTTAACACAAGCGGCGTAGAATTCACATTTGAGCGAACCAGCCATAAGGATCCCATCCGATGATGCAACGCCGAGCCTTTCTGAAGTCCTCCCTCCTCGCAGTTTCCGTAGCAGCGCCCACCCTCAGCATCCCAGCACTTGCCAAAACAGCACAAGCCGCTCCCGGCGAGCGTACCTTGCGCCTGTATAACACGCATACGGGCGAGAAGCTGAACACGACGTTCTGGGCCGAGGGCGAGTTCATCCCTGATGCGATGAAGGACATCAACAAGGTGCTGCGCGACCACCGCACCAACAAGGTGGCGCAGATGGACCCCGAACTCCTGCTGCTGCTGACCCAGCTGAACGAAAAGCTGGAGAACAAGCACGAACTGCACATCATTTCCGGCTACCGCGCGCCGGAGTCGAACGCCAGGCTGCACGCCGCCAGCGGCGGTGTCGCCAAGCGCAGCCTGCACATGGAAGCCAAGGCGATCGACATCCGCCTGCCGGGCAAGGACCTGAAGATGCTGCACAAGGCAGCCATGTCCCTGAAGGGCGGCGGCGTCGGCTACTACGACAGCTCGCAGTTCGTCCACATGGACACCGGCCGCGTCCGTTACTGGTGATCCCATGACGCGGCTCACGGTCCGCGTCATTCTCAGCCTGGCGCTTTTGTCTGCGCTGGCCGGGCCAGCGGCTGCCCTCGCCCAAGGAGCCGGGCAGCCCGCGACCGTCAAGGTGCAATCCACCCGCGACCCGGTCGACAAATCCTACAGAAAAATGATAAAGGGCATGGAACGCTTCGAACGCGCGCATGCCCTGGCGCCCACTGCGCCGCTGCGCTTCCAGCTGCTGCCGCGCCTGCCGACCGTCGACATGACGGGGATTACGCTGCGCATCGCGGGCGATACCGTCAGCATCCCGGTCCCGGTGGCGCCGGACAACAGCTTCGTCCTGCCGCGCAACGACACCGCCCTGCGCGAAGACGCCGCCGTGGTCGCCAACCGCAAGACCACCAGCATGACCTGGCGCGCCCAGATCATCACCCCCGGCCTGCCCGCGGGCACGCGGCGCCTGGGCGACATGCGCCTGGAATGCCTGGTCGGCGTCGAAGCCGGCCTGGTGTCCAACAGTTCCCCGATCTTCGGCTGGATCTCGAACGCGCTCACCACGCCCGAGCAGGTGTGCGGCAGCCCGAACGGCAACTACCTGTTCTTTGCCGAGCGCCCGGTATTCGCGGTGCGCCTGCGTGCCGGCGCGCGGGTCGAGACCCTGCCCTTCAACATGCTGTACGCGGGTGGAGAGCAGAGCAAGGCCGACCTGCAGTTCTGCGACTGCCAGGTCATGCTCGACCGTACCTTCTACGCCCCGATCTGGGACAGCTCCTGGCCGGACGACACCCTGGTCGAATTCGAGAGCATGGAGGACGCGCCATGAAGCGCATCCTGTTCGCCGCCCTGCTGCTGGCCGGCTGCGCCACGACGTCTGCGCCGCCCGGCGCCCAGGTGGCGGCCGAGCGCCTGCGGCAGGCCGTCGTTCCCGGCACGACCACCAAGGCTCAGTTGCTGGCGGCCTTCGGACCAACCAGGAGCGTGGTGTTCGACAGCGGCTACGAGGCCTGGGTGTACCAGTCCCCGGCCGGCGGCGGGCGCTTCGCCGAATTCGTCGTGCTGATCAACCCTGCCGGCATCGTCACCAGGACGCGCACCCGCGCGGCTGCTCAACCCTGAGCGCTTGCAGCAGCATCACCAGTGTCAACACGATGCCGCACGCAATACAGACTGACCATAAGGTGTGCGTCAGGAAGTGAGCACCTCGCATTTGCTGCATCCATCCGACCATCAGGCCAAGCCCGGCGGCGGCACAAGCGGCGCGCCATGCCCTGCGCCGCTGTCCCGGCAGCCACAAGACCGCCAGCGAGATCAGCCAGAGCGCACTCGAGGCATGCCCGGCCGGCAAGCAGTGACCGGGGTGCACCCCGGGTGGCAGCGCTTCGAACAGCCGGACATAGGGCTCGCTTCCGCCGTAGCGCGTCACATCCCAGGGACAATGCGCATTGCTGTGTTGCTTGAGCAGGCTGATGGCGAGCGGCACCAGCACCGCGGAGCAGGCAATCACCTGCAGCTGCAGCCTGCGCAGCGGGGACATGGTTTCCGGCCAGATAGCACTGCGCATGGCGGCGGCGATGAACAGCAAGGCGAACGCGACCAGCACCGCCTTCAGGATCCGGTGGCCGACGATGTCGGTCAGCCAGGCGTCGCGCCAGGGAAAGCTGCCGGTGGCGCCATCGTAGAAGGCGTCGGCCAGAACCAGATCCACATCGGTGAATCGTCCCAGGGCGAAGACCAGCACAGCTGCAAGGCACAACAGGGCGCCGGCCCACATGCCATCCCTGGTGCTCAATAACATCAAGGCCTCGCCCTGCGCTTCACTGAGCTCAGCCGTTTCGAACGCAGGCATGGAACAGGTCGAGTTTCGGATTCAGGATGGCGGTCTGGACATCGAGCATGCCGAGCACCGAGTGGAACACGTTGTCGTGCGACAGCGCTTGATCCCGGCGTGCCTGCAGGCAGACGCGGTCGATGCGGAAGCGATCGGCAAAACCATCGGACAGCCATAGCATCATCGGCACATGGGTCTGCTCCTGGGGCGCGACGATGTAGGGCGCGCCGTGCAGGTACATATTGCCTTCGCCGAGAGATTCGCCGTGGTCCGAGAAATACAGCATGGCGGTATCCACGCCACCCTCCTTGGCGGCGGCGCGCAGCATGTCGATCGTCTTCGACAGGACATAATCGGTATAGAGGATCGTGTTGTCGTAGGCCGCCGCGATCGACTCGCGCGTGCAGGTCTCGAATTCGCTGCTCTCGCATACCGGGCCGAAACGGCCGAAGCCGGCCGGGTAGCGCCTGGCATAGGCCGGTCCATGGCTGCCTTTCTGGTGCAGGACGATGACCAGGTCCTTGCCGGACCCGCGTATCAATGCGGGCAAGCCTTCCAGCAGACCTTCGTCGTAGCATTCGTCCCCGGCGCAGTAGCGGTTGCCGGCCTGCGGCGTGGACAGGTCGGTGAACGCGACACGGTCGCAGACGCCCTTGCAGCCGGAGTTGTTGTCGCGCCAAAGCACCTCGAAGCCGGCATGCGACAGGACATCCAGCAAGCCCTCCTGGCGCCGGGCCCGGTCTTCGTCGTAGTGCTCGCGTCCGAGCACCGAGAAGACACAGGGCACCGACACCGCCGTCGCCGTACCGCAGGACTGTACGTTGGCAAAGTTGATCAAGCCATCTTCCCGGGCCAGCCGCGGGTTGGTGTCCCGTGCATAGGCATTCAGTGAAAAGTTCTTTGCGCGCGCGGTCTCGCCGACCACGATGACGGTCACCGTGCGGCGCGCCTGTCCGGCCCAATGGCTGCCCTTCACCGCGTCGCGGCCGAGTGGCGCAACGACGACCGGGATACGCGACCTGCCGCGCACATACGCATGCAGCGCCTGCGCGGCGTTCGTCGGCGTCAGCAGGTAGCGCAGTTCGCGATGCTCGCGCACGACCGGCGCCAGGGACTTGAACAACATCACCAGCAGGAGAGCGGCCAGCGCCAGTGCCCCGGCGGCGATGCCGGCGCGCTGCGCAAGGCCGCGCACACCGCTGGGAAAACGGATCCGTGCCCGGGCCACCAGCATCGCCGGCAGGCCGCCCGTCATCACGATGAACACGACCAGGCGCCAGTTGAGGAGCTCGGCAGCTTCGCGCGGATCGGTTTCAAAGATGCTCTGGATGATCGCCTTGTCGATGACGATACCGTATTCGTTGATGAACCAGGCCGCTGCCGACGCGGTCAGCAGGACGAGCATCAGGGCCGGCTTGACGACGAAGCGGAAGCTCGCCAGCGTGAGCAGTCCATGGAACAGCAGGACCACGATGGCAAAGCTGCCCAGCAACACGGGCAGGCGCGCGAGGGTCGCGCCGCCGAGTGCGTCGACCAGGGTGGACCAGAAATGCAGGTTGGCGACGGACGCCAGCAGCAGCGATACGGACAAGACGAGCGAATTGACGTGGATACGCCGGGAGAGAAAATCAGGCACTTCGTTTCACCAAGGATATTGTGACCGGTGAAGCTTAGTGTGACGGCCGTGATCGCTCCGTCAGCGCGGCGTTAAGTTTTCGTCAGGGCCTTGGGAAAGGTAATAGTAAAGCGGCTGCCGCCGCCCTCGCGTTCCGCGTAGGCGAAGCCGGCATCCAGGAACTCGCAGATGCGGCGCACCAGGGCAAGGCCCAGGCCTGTGCCCGACGATCCGGTCGACGGGCTGGCGCCGCCGCGGCCGAGGGTCGCGACGACGGCGGGCGGCAGGCCCGGCCCGGTGTCCTCGACGACGACCGCACCGGGCAGCAGCACGACCCTGACTTCCCCCTGGTCGGTGTACTGGCAGGCATTACGCACCAGGTTGCCGATCGCGGCGGCGCACAGTTCGCGTGGCGCGCGCACCGCCAGCGCGGGGCCATCGGCAAAATGGATGGAGACCGGCTTGCCCGCGACCAGCGGCCGGTATTTCTCGACTTCGTCTTCCGCGATGTCGTCGATGGCAACGGGAGCCTGGTCGCCGAGTTCCGGCGCGCGAGCCAGCAGGAGCAGCACGGTGATGCATTCGGCCGCTTCACGCGCCGCCCGATAGATCCGCTCGGCCGGTGCGCTCACGGCGGGGGAGTCGGCTCTCTGCATCAGGATCTCGGCTGCGCCCATGATGACGGTCAGCGGGCTGCGCAATTCGTGGCTGACGTCCCCGGTGAAATAGCGCTCGCGATCGAGGAAGGCACGCAGCTCGCTGGTATGCGCCTCGAGCGCGCGCGCCAGCACACCCAGTTCATCCTTGCGCCCCGTGAGGGCGGCCGGCGCCGTGTCGTTGCCGACCGACTGCGCCAGCTCGCGGATGGGTGTCACCACCCGCCTGCCCAGGAAGCGGCCCAGCATGGCGGCCAGCAGCAGGAAGCCGGCGAAGGCTGCGGCAAACATCGAATACACCACTACTTCGATCTTGTCGTAATCGCTCTCATGGTCGACCAGCACCCAGCTGCCGCGCGCATCCTGTCCGGCCAGGACGTGCAGGCGCGTATCGCCGACGTCGACCTTGTGCACGCCGTCCGCCAGATTGCGCAGCGCCCGGGGAATCGCCGCACCGCGGTGGAAGCGCAGGCCGGCCGGCATGTCGACGTCGAGTCCCGCCGCCTGCCGCGGCGCGGCCCAGGCAACGGCGGCCTCGAGGCGCTTGTCCACCAGCTCCACCTCGATGCCTTCCACCGCCAGGGCGGCGATCAGCGCAAAACACACCGAGGCGCCGATGCCGAACAACAGGAAGGCGACGATGATGCGCCGCTGCAGCGAATCAGCGCTTTTCATCGCGCGCCGCGACGGAGTCCTCGCCAGCCGGGGCATCCGGCTGCACCAGTTTGTAACCGACGCCGGCAACCGTCTTCAGCATGGGCGTGGCGAAGGGTTTGTCGATCGCCTGGCGCAGGGCGTGGATATGCGTGCGCAGCGCATCGCTGTCGGGCCGGTTGTCGCCCCAGACCGCATGTTCGAGCGACTCGCGCGTCACGATGCGCGGGGCGGCGGCGAGCAGGCAGCGCAGCAAGGTGTAGCCGGTTTTCGTCAGCACCACGGGAACGCCGGCGCGCGAGGCTTCCTGGGTATCGGGCTCGAAGCTGAGTTCACCGAAGCGCATGGCCGCGTGGACCGTATGGCTGGCTGCGGAACGGCGTACCAGCGCCTTCAGGCGCACTTCGAGTTCGACCAGCGAGAACGGCTTGACCAGGTAGTCGTCGGCGCCGCTGTCGAAACCCGCGACCTTGTCGGACAGGGTATCGCGCGCCGTCAGCATCAGCACCGGCGTCAGCTTGCCGAGTTCCGTGCGCAGCTTCTGGCACAGCTCCAGCCCGTTCAGGCCGGGCAGCATGACGTCGAGAACGATCACGTCGTAGTCATGCTCGGAGGCGAGCGCGAGTCCGCCATAGCCGTTGCGGGCGGAGTCGAGCTGGTAGCCCTTCGGTTCCAGGAAGCCGTAGAGATTGGCGAGGATATCGGGGTGATCTTCGACGATGAGGACGCGCATGCGGCTATTCTAGAGCAATCAGGCGGAACGCCGGTTCAACGCGGCAAACGGTAGCGTTGCTCGCGGTAGAGCAGCGACGGCAGCATCACATGCGCCATCGCCCTGGCGACCCGCTGCTGGTCCGGGGTGCCCGTATTTGTATCCAGTATACCGGTAGCGGCGTGGTAGTCCGCCTGCAGCGGCGACTGCCCCGGACGCAGGATGGTCGCCGATCCACCCTCCAGCCAGGCATAGTAATTGTTGAACTGCATGAGGGCACGGCCGGGGGCTGTGCTGTCACGAACGAAATCCCGGCCGATCATCGGATGCTCGCTCGACACGCCGAGCAGCGACAGCAGGGTAGGAGCAAGATCGATCTGGCTTGCAATGCTGTCGATGCGCTTCGGCTGGACATCGGCACCGAGGATCAGCGCCGGGATATGAAATTTCTTGATCGGCACCAGGCTATTGCCATATACCCGATTATCGTGATCGGCAACGATCAGGAAGACCGTGTCTTTCCAGTACGCTTCCTTCTTTGCTTGTCGAATAAATTTTCCGAGGGCGAAATCGGCATACTTGACTGCGTTGTTCACCGTCTGCTTGACCGGATCGTGCAGTGCGATTTTCCCGTCCGGGAATTCGAAGGGTTCGTGGTTGGATGAGGTAAAGATCAGGCTGAAGAAGGGCTTCTTTTCAGCGTGCAGCTGCGCGAGACGTTCCAGCGATTTGTCGAACAGGTCTTCATCCGATGCGCCCCAGCTTCCGATAAAGGCGGGCCGCATTTCCTTCATGTCGACGATTTTCTGGAAGCCGTTTCCGGTAAAGAAGCTGCGCATATTGTCGAAATGCGCTTCTCCGCCATACACGAACTCGGTGTGATAACCCTGCTGCCCCAGTCCCGCCGCCAGCGTATAGAAGTTCTGCTGGGCCAGCGACAGCTTGACGACGCTGCGTGCCGGCGTGGGCGCGTAGCCGGCCACCACCGCCTCGATGCCGCGGACCGAGCGCGTGCCCGTCGCGTACATCTGCTCGAACCACCATCCTTCATGCTTGAGCTTCTCGAGCTCGGGCGTGACAGGCAATCCACCGAGCGATTCGACGAAGGTCGCGCCCAGGCTTTCCTGCAGAATGATCACCAGATTGAGCGGGCGTGGACGCGCGATCGCGGCTTCCTGCCGGTGCATCGTGGGAAGCGCGCTGTTGTCGAAGCGCGCGTCGCGCAGCCAGGGCGCCGCCCTCACTTCCGCCAGTACCCGCTCGCGTGGCATATCGCCATAGATCTCGGAGGAAACCGCCTCATTCTGCATCGAGCGCCAGGCCGTCAGGACCGACCACCCCGAATTGATGATCAGGGAATTCACCATGGCGTCGCCGGTGAGGGCGAACATCGCCGGGTTGGCCGGGCGATGCCCGGTCGTCGAGCGTACCTGCATGAATACGGCGAGGCATGCCAGCGGCCAGACCAGGAGCAGCTTACGCGCGGGCCACATGGCCGTATCGGTCGATGCGCGGCGCAGCAGGACGACGATTGCCGCACCGAGAAGGAGGGTCATGCAGACGCCGCCGATCAGCGCCACGCGGAAGCCCTTCCACAAGGTGGCGAACACCTCGCGCGGGTAAGCCAGGTATTCGATGAACAGGCGGTTGGGGCGGACATCGTACTGCATGATGAACTGCGGCGACGACAGTTCCATGAAGAGGATGAAGATAAGGGCGAAGGTCCCCCAGTACGCGACAAAGGCGTTCCAGAAGCGTGCGGAAGACCGGTGCGCGGCGAGGGGTGCGATCAATAGCGGGATTGCCGCGAAATAGCCCAGCACAATCAGGTCGGCACGTACGCCCTGGATCAACATCAGGCTGGACAGGCCTGTGGCCTGCACCCTCTCCCACTGCCAGATCACGAGCGCGATGCGCGACAGGGACAGGAGGGCGAGCCCGATCATCAGCATCTGCAGGATCCCGGCATAGGGCCCGGCCCATCTGGTGATGCGCGCGAGCCGCTCCCCGCATGATTGAATTTTGCTGCGGATACCTGAGGTTCGAACGACCATTTCTACCGATCTAAAGCTGCTTGAATAAGCAGGAGCGCACTGCCCCTGGCTGGCGCCTTATCCTGGACAGCTCAGCATTATCCAGACGTTAGCGGCGCGTTAAGAAAGCGTTAAACCGGAAAAAACTGATCAGCTACGTGATTCTTTCTTCAAGCTGCTCCGTCAGGATTGACGGGGCCGGGCGTGCATGCAGATACTGGGGCCCTGCCCTGCTCCTTACGCCCCCCATGCCGATGACACCCCTGCTGCGCTGCCTCGTTTGTGCTTCCATGTTCGCCAGTGCGCACGCAGCTGCGCAAACCGCACCGGCCAGCCCGGTCCAGCAGGTGGTGGCTGAACCCGGCAGGATCGCCGCCAAGCCGCTGTTCCGCGATCCGGTGTTCGACGGCGCCGCCGATCCCGTCCTCATCCGCAACCCCGCACGCGGCAGTTGGTGGATGTTCTATACCAACCGCCGCGCCACGGCCACGGGTCTGCCAGGGGTGTCGTGGATACATGGCACCCGGATCGGCATCGCCGAATCGCGCGACGAGGGCGCCAGCTGGAGCTACCTCGGCACCGCCGACATCGAGCTGCCGGCGGCGCTGGCCGGCGCCGAGCCGACCCACTGGGCGCCCGACGTGGTGCGCGCCGACGACGGCAGCTACCACATGTTCCTGACCGTGGTGCCGGGCGTGTTCACGGACTGGAACCACCCGCGCCGCATCGTCCACCTCACCAGCACCGACCTGCGCACCTGGCGCAATGCGCGCGAGATCCCGCTCGCCTCGGACCGCGTCATCGACGCAGGCGTCGCCCGCCTGCCCGGCGGTGGCTGGCGCATGTGGTACAACAACGAGCGCGATCACAAGTCGATCTACTACGCCGACAGCCCGGACCTGGTCACCTGGACCGACCGCGGCAAGGTGGTGTCCGACCAGGCCGGCGAAGGACCGAAGGTGTTCCAGTGGCGCGGCGCGTGGTGGATGATCACCGACGTCTGGCGCGGCCTGGCCGTGTACCGCTCACAGGATGCGCGCACCTGGACGCGCCAGCCGGGCAACCTGCTGCAACAGCCGGGAACGGGCATCGACGACGGCGTCATCGGTGGGCATTGCGACGTCGTGGTCAAGGGCGACCGGGCGTGGCTGTTCTACTTTACGCATCCGGGGCGCCATGGGGCGGACGCAAAAAAGGATGGAGTCGAGCAGCGGCGCAGCACGATTCAGGTGACGGAGCTGATCCTGGAGGGCGAATCGCTGCGGGTGGAGCGGGATGCGCCGACGCGGATTGCGCTGGGCGGCGGCTGAATGCGCCGATCGCAGCCGCCTCAGGTACGCTCACGCATGTAACTATTGACTTCCTTGCCGTTCAGCTCAGTTTTCATTTCGTAGGTCATACCCAGGCGCTCGGCAACACGACGCGATGATTCATTGCCAGAAGCAATCAGTGCCCGAAGCTTCGGCTCACGCCGAACCTCGAAGGCATAATTCAAGACTGCCGCCGCCGCTTCGTTCGCAATGCCTTTTCCCCAGAATGCGCGATAGGTATTCCACCCCATCTCCATCACAGTTGATTCGTAGCGGAAGAAAGCTCCCACGCTGCCAACCAGCCGACCTGTCTGCCGGTCCTCTATTGACCACCAACCGGCCTGGTTCAGGAGCCATAATCCGGCATGCGAGTTGAAGATGCGCCAAGCGGTCTGACGGTCTGCCGAGCCTAAATGGGCCGAGCTTTCAGCATTCGACAAATGATCTGCAAATGGTTCGAAGTCTTCGACACGATATTCCCGAAGCGTAAGCCTATCTGTGTGAAGGCGAGGCACGGAAATCGTCAAGGCGTCATTCATGAGAAGTGCATCCTTCAATGTTCAGATGATGTTCACCTTCTGTGGAAGGTGTGCTTGGGGCCCGAAATGGCTGACTGCTCCCGTTTCGGCTATTCCGTGAACTATTTGGGACAACTTAGTGTTTGGCGCTTGACCATCAAGCGCCGGCCGGCGGATCGACGATCAATTCGGGTTGTAGGGCGCGGATGCGCAATTCCGTGAAGTAACCGCCGGCCTCGTTGTAGCGCAGGTAGTGCCGGCCGCAGTCGAGGCAGCGCGCCACGGCGCAGCGGTTATAGGGGTAGAAGGCGGGGGCGATCGGGGCGGCGTCGCTGTCGTAGCGCGTACCGGCCGGATGAAACTCGGCGAAGGTCGGTTCGTCGTAAGGATCGTCGAACAGGGTGCCGACTTCTTCGAAGCGGTCCAGTTCCAGACCCAAGGGCAAGGCGCGCCAGGCGGTGAGCGATTCCTTGTTGCAGCTGCACGGCGCGGTCACCGAGGCGGAGGCCTGGGCCAGGCGCATCAGCGTTTCGAAGGCGATTTTCGGCATCTGTAACCTGTCGGTGTGTTTCTCGATATTGTAGGCGCAACCGGCGCTTGGAAGTGGTGGAAACATTCAGATGAGCACGGCGTTTCCGCTGCTTTCTGGGGAAGCGAAACAGACATTCGGTAGCGTCTGCTCTCGACCGTGGGAGCTGGAGGAGGAGAACCGGCGACTCAAGAAGATGTATGTCGAGGAACGCCTCAAGGCCGAGATCGTCGCGGAGGCGCTCACAAAAAAATGGTAGCGCCATCTCAGCGGCGGGAGATGGCGCAATGGGCGGTAACGGAGCGCTCAGCGACGGTCAAGCTGGCGTGCCAGGCATTTGGCATCAGCCAGACCTGCTACCGGTACAAGGCCAAGCTGAACGCGGAAAACGTCCTCATTGCCGACTGGCTGGTACGGCTGACGAACAACCAGCGTAACTGGGGCTTCGGCTTGTGCTTCCTGTACCTGCGCAACGTCAAGGGCTTCAAATGGAACCGATCTCGGAAGTTCGCACGCGTCAGGATTCGCGGCTACTCACCTGCCGACCTCAGTAAACCGCCGAATTCCTTTCTCAGTAGCGCCAGCTTCGGGTCGATATAGGTGGTGCAAAAGGGGCCGCCGGCATTCTTTTCAGAATAGCGCTGAAAGCGCTCATCCGATGCTGTGAAGGTTCGAAAGGGAAGGATTCGGGTGACAAGAGGCACATCGAATCCTGGCCCGACTTCTATCAGGACCCGCCGTGCAGCCTCGGCCTGGACCTCATCCATCACATACACCGCGCTGCGATACTTGCGCCGCATGGAGTGGTTCGATGTGCTTGAATGCGTCCGCAAATGGATCTCGATCAAGGACCCAAGCGAGATTTTGTCTGGTTGAAAGGTGAGCAGCACGGCTTCGGAGAAATTGTCGTCGGGCGCGTCGGCCCGGATAAACCCCTGCTCCACGCGGATAACGCCGCGAAGAGCAGCGAACACGGCTTCGGTACACCAATGGCAGCCTCCACCAAAGCCGATTCTCTGCACATCAACAGACATCAACGATTCACCTTGCGACGCTGCATGGGTCATGACGCCACCGCTCCCACATCACCAATATCAGCCACGACATCGCCAGCGCGACAACTCACTTATTAAGTGACTTGTCGCCCAACGACTTTCCGTCGTGAACTCAGTTGTGAATGTACTTCGCAAACACATCACTGAAATCGCGCTTGGTGTGCGTCTCGAACATCGCCGTATTCAAGGCCTCCAGCAGATCGCTGTACAGGGCAACCAGCCCGCCTTCGCCGTGGGCGACATTCAGCTTGTGCACCGACGCCGTGGCATCCAGCGCACGCAGCGCATTGTCGCGGGACGCGGCATCGCGCTTCTGCTGCTTGCCGATCGAGATCAGCGCCTTGTAGATGTCCTTGAGCTGTTCGATAAAGGTCTTCTTCACGTCGATCGAAAACACCGTGTTGTCGACATTGAACTTGAGTTCGACATCCATATCCAGCGTACCGGCGGTCTCGATGCTGACGGCGGAGATCTGGTGCGTCGCATAGTCGTAGCGCTTGATCGAACGCTTCGAGGACACGGCCGAGTCGCCGTCCACGTGGATCAGCGCGAGGTTGGTGAAGCAGTATTCATCTTTCTTGCTCTTGATGAGGAAGAAGATCTGTTCGCCGTCTTCATTGAACAGGTAATCGTCGGCATCGACCTTGCTGTAGTCCGCAGGTCCGACGATGACGCCGATATCGCTGATGCCCAGTGCTTCCGCCGCCAGTTTCTTGAACATGATCGTCCTCGCGTGATGAAAGCACCTAGATTAGCATTATTTAAATCCGGCAAATCTCTTTCCATCAAGCCCAGGATCAGGCGGGAACGTAGCGCAGCCTGATCACATCCTCGTCGATCCGGTCGTGTGCCACCAGGCGCAGCCTTGGCCGCGGTCCGGCGAAATAGGGCTTGCCCTGCCCAAGCACGACGGGGTGCAGGTAGATGCGGTATTCGTCGATCAGGCCGAGCTCGGTGAGGCTGCGCGCCAGGTCCGGCCCGGCGACTTCGATTTCTCCGTCGTGTTCGGCTTTCAGCTTACGGATCGCGTCCGCCAGATCGCCCTCGAGCAGCTTGGCGTTCGGGCCGACCGCTTCGAGCGAATGCGACACCACCCACTTCGGCTGCCTGCGCCATGCCGCCGCAAAAGCCTGTCGGTCGGCATCCCATTCGGGATGCTCCTCGTCCCAGTAGCGCATGATCTCGTAGATGCGGCGGCCGTACAGGCTGCCCGTCTGCGCCCGCGCCTCCTCGATGAAGTGGCGGAACAGCTGCGTGCTGGGCGCAAACGCCATGTGGTCGACGTAGCCGTCCAGCGACTGGTTCATTCCGAATACGAGCTTGGCCATGGCAAACCTTTCGCGATGAGACTTTGCAGTGTGCATCAGGGTGAGAAGCTAGTAAAGTTGCATATCTTCATTACACAGGATGCCGACATGCCGCGCAAGCTCGCCCTCTCCTTCGTCCTGAGCGTCCTGCTCGCCACGGCCGCCCAGGCCCAGGGCCTGTCGCCCGTCGAGCAGCGCATCGCCGACGAGGTCAAGGCCTGGCAACCGGAGGCGATCAAGCTGCTCGAGCGCAGCGCGCGCATCAACAGCGGCACCTTCAACCTGGCGGGCGTCCGCGCCGTCGGCGACGTCTATCGACAAGAGCTGGAAGCGCTGGGCTTCAAGACCGTGTGGATCGACATGCCGGGCGACATGAAACGCGCCGGCCACCTCGTCGCCAACCGCATGGGCAAACAGGGCAAGCGCCTGCTGCTGCTCGGCCACCTCGACACCGTGTTCGAGCAGGATGCGCCCGGTCCGCTGTGGGAACGCGAGGGCGACAGCGCACGCGGCCAGGGCGTCGGCGACATGAAGGGCGGGAACGTGGTCGTGATCGCCGCACTGCGCGCCCTGCACCGCGCCGGTGCGCTGGACAATGCCACCGTGACCGTGATGTTCACCGGCGACGAGGAAGACGCCGGCCACCCGCGCGAGGTCTCGCGCCGCGACATGGTCGAACTGGCGAAACGCAGCGACGTCGCGCTCAGCTTCGAAGGCGCCGTCACCGGTCCGGAGGGCCAGCCCATGGCCACGGTGGGACGGCGCGCCACCGCCAGCTTCGACCTCGACGTCAAGGGACGGCAGGGCCATTCGCAGGGCGTGTTCGGCCCCGGCGGCTATGGCGCCGTGTACGAGGCCGCGCGCATCCTCGACGGCTTCCGCCAGCAGGTGGTCGAGCCGGGCCTGACCTTCAATCCGGGCGTGATCCTGGGCGGCACCGACGTCGCCTTCGACGAAGCCAATGCCAAGGGCGCGGCGGCCGGCAAGACCAATGTCATCGCCAACACGGTGACCGTGCGCGGCGACCTGCGCTACCTCGACTACGCCCAGCGCGACCGCGCCCACGCGCGCATGCGCGAGATTGTCGCGCACAGCCTGCCGGGCGCCAGCGCCAGCATTTCCTTCCGCGATTCCTATCCGCCGATGGCGGTCACGCCGGGCAATGTGAAACTGCTGGAACTGTATTCGCAGGCCAGCCTGGACGCCGGCCTGGGCGCAGTCGGGACGGTGCCGCCGACGGCGCGCGGCGCCGGCGACATCCAGTTCATTGCGCCCATCATCGACAGCCTGGACGGCCTGGGCGCCAGCGGCGGCGGCGCGCACTCGCCGAACGAGCGGGTCGACCTGACTTCGCTGGAGCGTTCCGCGATCCGGGCCGCACTATTGATGTACCGCCTGACCCGCTAGGAGGCGCGCACGGCAGGCGGATTTCAATGGCATAGCTTGCCGCTTCGCTGCACAATGGGCTACCGATGTGCCGCTTCCTGGAGGCTGTCATGCGTGCCTGGACCACCTTGTTGATCGTCATTTCCTTCTGCCTGACAGCCTGCGGAGGCGGCGGCGGCAATCCCGGCACCGTGGGCCCGGGGCCGAACCCGAATCCGCCGCCGGCGGCCACCACCGGCACCCTGGCAGTCACCGCCAGCGGCCTGCCCACGGGCACCAACGCCTCGATACGCGTCAACGGACCCAGCAATTTCCAGCAAGACCTCACCGCCTCGCAGACCCTGACCGGCCTGGCGCCCGGCAGCTACACCGTGACCGCCGCCCCCGTCACTGCCGGCGGCACCACCTACACGGCCTCGCCCACCACCCAGAGCGCGGTCGTTACGGCCGGCGCCACCGCCAGCGTCACGGTGGCCTACGGCGGCGCGCCGGTGAACATCGCGCTGAGCCAGGTGGCCTCCAACCTCGACAACCCGACCTTCCTCACCGCTCCGGCGGGCGACGCACGCCTGTTCGTGGTCGAACGGCCGGGCCGCATCCGCATCGTCGACAACGGCAATACCCTGAGCGCGCCCTTCCTCGACATCAGCAGCCGCGTCTTCACGGGCGGCGAAGGCGGCCTGCTGTCGATGGCCTTCGACCCGCAGTTCGCCAGCAACCGCTACTTCTACCTCTACTACACCGATCCGCAGCAGAACATCGTGATCGAGCGCTTCAGCGCCGGCAGCAATCCGAACCTGGCCGATCCGACCTCAAGCCTGGTCATCCTGCGCATCCCCCACCCCGGCTTCACCAACCATTTCGGCGGCCAGGTCGCCTTCGGCCCGGACGGTAACCTGTATCTCGGCACCGGCGACGGCGGCGGCGCGGGCGATCCGAACCGCAACGGCCAGAACCTGAATTCCCTGCTGGGCAAGCTGCTGCGGATCGACGTGCGCAACGCCAGCGCCGCCCAGCCGTATGCGATCCCGGCCGGCAATCCCTACCTCAACCAGGCCGGCCGGCGCGCCGAGATCTGGGCCGCCGGACTGCGCAACCCCTGGCGCTTCAGCTTCGACGGGAGCCAGCTCTACCTCAGCGACGTCGGCCAGGACCGGCGCGAGGAAGTCAACATCGGCGCCGCCGGTGCGGCCGGCCTCAACTACGGCTGGAACACCATGGAGGGCACGCTGTGCTACAACGCCGCCACCTGCGACCGCGCAGGCCTGACCCTGCCCGTTTTCGAATACGACCACGGGACCAACGACGCCAACGGCTGCTCGATCACGGGCGGCTTCGTCTACCGCGGCAGTGCGATTCCGGGTCTGCAGGGACGCTATTTCTATTCCGATTACTGCGGCGGCTTCCTCAAGAGCTTCCTTGCCGGCGGCGGCAACGTCAGCGAGCAGCGCGACTGGAGCGTGGGCGACATCGGCAACGTGGTCTCCTTCGGACAGGATGGACAGGGCGAGCTGTATCTCATGACGTCGCGCGGTATCGTCTATAGAATTGGACGATCCGCGACTCCATGAGCTTACAATAGAGAAATGGCACGATTACAACTCTCCTTCCCCGAAGACCAGTTCTACTATTCCACCCCGATGTCGGTGCGCGTCACCGACATCAACGCCGGCAACCACCTCGGCAATGATTCGATGATCTCGATGATTTCCGAGGCGCGGGCGCGCTTCCTGTTCGAGTTCGGCGTCGCCGAGACCGAACGCGACGGCACCGGCATCATCGTCACCGACCTGGCCACGACCTACCGCGCCGAGGCGCATGCGCGCGACCAGCTGCTGTTCGAGGTGGGGGTCATGGACTTCAACAAGTACGGCGGCGACATCATCTTCCGCATCACCCGCCCGCGCGACCGCAAGCTGATCGCCATGGCCAAGTCGGGCTTCGTCTTCTTCAACTACAAGACCAGCGAGGTCGTCGTCATGCCGGAAGAGTTCCGCGGCAAGTTCGACCGGGTGAACTGGGTAGATTAAAAGCGTTCAGCTCTGCGGGAGGGGCTCACGAATCCGGATCCGCTCGGCTTCGGCCGGGCACTCCTCGAGCCTGGCGTCACCGGCGTCCACCGGACCGTACCACTGACGCTCGTCCGCAAAGCCCCCGGTGCGCAGGATCCACAGCTTGCGCGTGGCGCTGTCGAACAGGATCTTGTACCGGAATCCGTCGCTGACGAGTTCCACCCTGTTGATCGACAGGTGCAGCAAACGCCCCTCCTTCGACGGGCTCGGATGCGCCACGGCCGGGATGGTGGTGATGAAGCCGCCGGACGTGATCCCATGGCGCTCCGCCAGCTGATTCAGCTGGGGGCAGGCGCCGGCGTCGGTGACGCTCAGGGCGGCCGCGATCGCCAACACTGCAATTTTCATGGTCGCTCCTGTCTGGGGGCTGCTCGTCCTCCGGACGATAGCAAAGTTTCGCCTCCCAAAAACACGCGGATTGTTTCAGGCGGCCTCCAAAATAGTTGGAACTTTTCCTTCCCGCCGGCGGAATACAGGTAAAGATGACGACCATGACCGCCCTTCCACCCGACACCGCCGACCACGAACTGCTGCGCCAGACGCATGCGGGCCGCGCCGACGCCTTCACGGCACTGTACCGGCGCCACCAGGGACCGCTGTACCGCTATGCGCTGATGCGCTGCGGCGCGGCGGACATGGCGGCCGACGTGGTGCAGGAATCCTTCATGGGCCTGCTGACCCGGCGTTTCGGTTTCGACCCGCTGCGCGGCCAGCTGCAGCACTTCCTGTTCGGGGTGGCGCGCAACCTCATCCTGAAAATGGAAGAGGCGCGCCAGCGCCAGGTGGCGCTGCCGGAGCCCCGGGGGGAAGAGGATCAGGATGGCGAGCTGGATCTGGATATCGCCTGCGAAGGCGCCGAGCCGCTCGCCCGCCTGCTGGGCAACGAGGCGGCCGAGCAAGTGCGGCGCGCACTGAGCCTGCTGCCGGCGTACTACCGCGACGTGGTCATCCTGTTTGAACTGCATGAGCTGTCGTACCAGGAGATCGCCATGGTCTGCCAGGTCGACATCGGCACCGTCCGCTCGCGCCTGTCGCGCGGCAGGGCGGCCCTGGCCAAGCGCCTCCAGGCGCACGCGCCGGCAAGCCACACGAATGGAGCATGAGATGGATATGAATTTCAGGGACAGGAACGAACAGCCGGACGCCGGTCTCGACGCCGCCTTCGCTGCCCTGCGCGGCGAACTGGCCGGCATCGACACGCCGCGCTGCGTGGAAAAAGAACTGCTGCAGGCCTTCGCGCAGCAGCACGCACCGAAGCGCCGCTGGTACCACGCCCTGAGCCTGCCGCAATGGGGCACGGCCGGCGCCCTGTGCTCGCTGACGGCGGTGGTCCTGCTGCTGGCGCAGTCGCCGCACCAGGCGGTGAGCGTGGACAGCCCGCCGCCGGTCAGCTTCGACAACGGCGGCGCCTTCGTCGCCCTCGATTCGCTCGAGCGGATCGAAGCCGAACCCGATGCCCAGCTGATCGAGGCCGAGGTGCCGCGCACCGCGCTGGCGCCGCTCGGCGTGACGGTCAGCCCGGACAACGCGGCCGACACCGTGCGCGCCGAAATGCTTGTCGCCGCAGACGGCCATCCGCTGGCCGTGCGGCTCACTTCCACCAACTAGGCCTTAACCATCACCCACAAGAGGACACGATGAAAACCACGAAGATCTTGATTGCAGCACTGCTGGCCTGCGCCTTCGCACCGGCCCTGGCCGGGGACATGGGCTTCGAGGACGACCCGCAGGTCGAGCGCCGCATCGTCACCCGCGGCGGCGGCGACCTCCACGCCGGCATGAACTTCGTCGACGCCGCCGGCGGCGGTGCGACGATGGTGCACATGGCGAATCCCCGCATGGTCAAGAACGCGCCATACAGCGCCGAGATGGTGTCGGAACGCATCCAGACCCTGGGCGACGGCAACCAGATCGTCCGCAAGACCAGCACGATGAGCTACCGCGACAGCGCCGGCCGCACTCGCACCGACGTGCGCAACGAAGACGGCGCTGTGAGCCTCGTGACGATCCACGACCCGGTGGAAGGCGTGCGCTACGTCCTGCGCCCGCACGACAAGACCGCGCTCAAGATCAAGACTCCCGACACCACGGCGCTCGCCGCCCGCCAGCTGGCCCGTGCCGCCGCCGAAGCACGCGCATCGGCCACCGAAGCGCGCGTCGCCGGCGCCGAGGCCCGCATCGCCGCCGACCAGGCACGCATCAGGATCGAAGAACTGCGCCGCGAAGGCAAGCTGCCCGAGGGCGAGCGCGTGATCATCAAGCAGGTCGAGCGCTCCGCCGGCGCCGCGGGCGAGCACAAGGACGTGCAGATCCGGATCGCCCAGGTGGCGGGCGCGCACGCCGCGGCGCGGGTGGCGCCGATGATTGCCGGCGCGCTCGGCGAGCACAAATGGGCCGCGAAGGCCGACACCAAGGACCTCGGCACCCGCGAATTCAGCGGCGTGAAGGCGACCGGCGTGCAGCGCAGCTACGAGATTCCGGCCGGCGAGATCGGCAACCGCAACCCGATCGTGGTCAGCACCGAGACCTGGACTTCGCCGGAACTGAAGGCCGTGGTGTACCAGAAGCGCAGCGACCCGCGCAGCGGCGACTTCGTGTTCCGCACCGAGAGCCTGAAGCGCGAGGAACCGGCAGCCGCCCTGTTCACCGTGCCCTCGGATTACACCGTGAAGGATACGGCGGCCATCGTCAAGGCCGCGGCCGAGAAGGCGGCTGCTGCCCGCGCCAAGGTCGAGAAGAACGGCTGACCGCAGCCAGAAAAGGAAAACGGCGCCGCGGCGCCGTTTTCCATGCCCGTTAAAGACCGCTCAGGACTTCTTCTGCAGGATGGTCTTGTTGAACCAGTCCTCGATCATGCGCTTTTCGTAGCGCAGGCGGTCGCCGTCGGACATGCGGTTGACGCGGCCCAGGTAATTCATGTCGGTCAGCTTGGCATTGCCGCTGGTGAGCACCTGGCCATTGGCGCTCAGGGTGTAGCGCAGCTCCATGATGGGCCAGTCGGCGCCGCCCTTCAGGATGCGCAGGTCGCGCGCGCCGCGCGAGTTCGGGTACTCGCGTCCGGCGAGGTCGATCTCGGTCACGTCCACCGTCAGGTCCTGGCCGGCGGGCAGGGACTTGCCCAGTTCGGCGAAGAAGCTCGCCAGGTCGTCCAGCACTTCCTTCCGTTCCCATGGCGCGAACGGCAGGTCCGCAAACTTGTCGGACTCCACGTAATTGACGGTCACGCCCGCCGAGGCGGCGCCGGCACCCAGCGCGAGGACGGCCGCGAGGGCCGTCTTGCCGATCAAGGCTTTCATTGCAGTTCCTTTCGTTGTTCCATATGCATCCGTATATTGAATATACGCCCTTTGCGCCGGCTTTCCAGTCCCCGGTTTGTCGAAGTTTTGTATCCAGATGTTAGAAGCAGAAAGCAGGCGAAAAAAAAACGGCGCCGCGGCGCCGTTCGTCCATCCAGCCGCTTCAGCCGGGCTTTTTGTCCAGGAAGGTCTTCTTGAACCAGGCTTGCAGCATGCGCTTCTCGTAGCGCAGGCGGTCGGTTTCCTGGGAACGCTTCATCATGCGGTTCATGTAGCTCACGTCGTTGATCTGGGCGGTGCCGCTGTCGATCACCTGGCCGTTGGCGCTCAGGCTGTATTGCAGCTCGATCAGCGGCCAGTCGGACTTGCCTTCGAGGACGCGCATGTCGCCGCTGGCACGGTTACCCGGATATTCGCGGCCGGCCAGGTCGACGTTGTAGATGTTGATGGTCAGGTCATGTCCGGCCGGCAGATCTTCGCCGAGCTTCTTGATGTAGTCGGTGAGGCCCTTCAGCACCTCTTCGCGCTCCCAGTCGGTGCTCGGCAGGTCCGCGAACTGGTCCATGTTGACGTAATTGACGGTCACGGCCGCCGAGGCGGCGCCGGCACCCAGGGCGAATACGGCGGCGATAGCTGTTCTAGCGATCAAGGACTTCATCTTCATCTCTCTCCGTTTCGTTGTTCAATATTTTTACCCATCAATCAATATACGCGCATTCCGCTGCTATTCCATGCCCCTTTTGTGGAAGTTTTGTATCTGAAGGTTAGCTTACGCACAGGGCATATTCCGGACTCGACCGACAATGACAGGGAGGAGGCCGAGCATGCCGGAAGGACCGTCACTGTATATTTTGAAAGAACTGGTCAAGGACTTCAGCGGCCATGAAATCGTCCGCGCCGACGGCAACGTCTGCGCCATCGATCCGGCGCGCCTGGTCGGCCAGCGCATCGAGGCGATCCATACCTGGGGCAAGCACCTGCTGATCGAGACGCCGGAGATGGTCGTCCGCGTTCACTTTTTGCTGTTCGGCACCTACCGCATCAACGAAGGGCGCGAAGGCAAGACCCCGCGCCTGTCGATCGAAACGGCCAGGGGCGATGTGCTCAACCTCTACGCCTGCCAGGTCAGGGAGATCGACCGCGCCACCTATGCGGCCTACGACTTCAGTGCCGACGTCATGTCGGATGCCTGGGACCCGAAGAAGGCGCGCAAGAAGCTGCGGGCGCAGCCCGACATGCTGGCCTGCGACGCCCTGCTCGACCAGGACATCTTTTCCGGCGTCGGCAACATCATCAAGAACGAAGTGCTGTTCCGCATCCGGATCCACCCGCTGTCGACGGTCGGCGCCCTGCCGGCGCCGAAACTGCGCGCCCTCGTCGACGAAGCGCGGCAATATTCCTTCGACTTCCTGGAATGGAAACGCCAGTACGTGCTCAAGCAGCATTGGCTCGCCCATGCGAAACGGATCTGTCCGCGCTGTCATATCCCCTTCCTCAAGACCAATCTTGGCCGCAGCAACCGCCGTAGCTTCTACTGCGAACGCTGCCAAAAGCGATACATTTGACGGGTTTTCGGCTGCCTGTCTTTTTGATCGAACAGTGCTTGATGCTCTGTGACATCATTAACCAACACTTTTAATGTTGCCTGTTGTTAAGGGCTGATGGTCGTACTACAATCGATTTGACTTGCGGCTATGTCTTAATAGGAATTTCGCCGCTTGCTTTTGCGAAACATCAACCCACGCCAGGTAAGCTTATGTCCTTCCTCTCCAACGCGGCGCCCAAGCTGGCTCCATGGAAAGTTCTGCTGGTCGATGACGAGCCGGATATCCATGACATCACCAAGCTGACCCTGTCCCGCTTCCGCCTCGACGGCCGTGCGCTGAGCTTCGTGCACGCCTACAGCGGCGCCGAAGCCAAGGAAGTGCTGGCGCGCGAGAACGACATCGCGCTGGTCTTCCTCGACGTGGTGATGGAGAACGAGGACAGCGGCCTCGAGGTGGCGCGCTGGATGCGCCAGGACCTGGACAACCAGTTCACCCGCATCGTGCTGCGCACCGGCCAGCCGGGCCAGGCCCCGGAAGAGCGCGTGATCGTCGACTACGACATCAACGATTACAAGGAAAAGACCGAGCTCGATCGCACCAAGCTGTTCACGACCACCTTCGCCGCCCTGCGCGCCTACCGCGACATCATGAAGGTCGAGGAAGCGCGCCGCACCCAGCAGACCTACCGCGAAGGCCTGGAACGCGTGATCGCCGCTTCGACCCACATCTTCCAGCAGCGTAACCTGAAGGATTTCGCCAACGGCCTGCTGCAGCAGGTGGTGGCGCTGCTGCGCCTGGAGCAGAGCATGCTGCTGCGCCTGAAGGGCGCCAGCGTGATCACCGGCGAAAGCCAGTACGAGGTGCTGGCCCAGATCGGCGACATGGAAGGCCACGAGATGGGTCCGCAGCTGGTCGCCCAACTGGATGACGCGCGCCACAACCGCATCTCGCGCCTGCATGGCGATACCTACGTCGGCTACTTCCCGAACCGCACCGGCAAGGCCTCGCTGCTGGTACTGAAGGGCGTGGAAGAGATCGCGGAAATCGACGCCCAGCTGCTCGAGGTGTTCTGCTCGGGCGTGGCGATCGCCTTCGACAACATCCTGCTGAACCAGGAGATCACGGATACCCAGGCGGAGCTGATCCTGCGCCTCGGCGACGTGGTCGAATCGCGTTCCAACGAAGCCGGCAACCACGTGCGCCGCATGGCCCAGGTCTGCCACCTGCTGGCCCAGGCGGCCGGCATGCCGGAAGACGAGACCGCGACCCTGATGCACGCCGCGCCGATGCACGACGTGGGCAAGATCGCCACGCCGGACGCGGTGCTGCTCAAGCCGGGCAAGCTGACCGAGGAAGAGTGGGAAGTGATGAAGCAGCACCCGACCGTGGGCCTGCAGATCCTCGACGGCTCGCAGCGCCCGATCCTGAAGGCCGCGGCCGTGATCGCCCACCAGCACCACGAGAAGTTCGACGGCAGCGGCTACCCGCAGGGCCTGAGGGGCGAGGCCATCCACCCCTATGCCCGCATCGTGGCGGTGGCCGACGTGTTCGACGCCCTGAGCCACAAGCGCTGCTACAAGGACGCCTGGCCGGCCGCCAAGGTGACCGAACACCTGCGCGAGGTGGCGGGGCACCACCTGGATCCGTATTACGTGGATTTGCTGATCAAGAATATGGACGCGGCGCTCGAAATCAACGCGCAGTGGCCGGATTGATTTCCATAGGCGTGATCTGGTCCAGTGGACCAGATCACGTTTTTACTTCTTCTGCGAACGCGGGAAGCGCAGGTGATACTGCAGCCCCTTCCCCGGCGCGCTTTCCACCCTCACCGTCCCGCCCAGCGCCCCCGTCACCAGGTTGTACAGGATGTGCGCCCCCAGTCCGCTGCCTCCGGTGCCGCGCTTGGTCGTGAAGAAGGGGTCGAACAGCTTGTCCAGCGTGTCCTGGTCCATCCCCGCGCCGTCGTCGCCGTAGTCGAACACCACCTCGTCCCCCTCCTGCACCACGCGGATCGCGATGGTTCCCGGCTGGTCGCGCTCGAAGCCGTGCACCAGCGAGTTCATGAGCATGTTGGTCACGATCTGCGACACCGCACCCGGGAAGCTGTCCATCACCAGGTCCTTCGGGCAGTCCACCTCGACCTTGACCGGCCGTCCCTTGAACTTGGGCTGGAGCGACAGCAGCACTTCGTTCAGGTAGCTGCACAGGTTGAAGTTGCGGATGTCGTCGGAGGACTGGTCGACCGCCACCTGTTTGAAGCTGCGCACCAGCGCCGCCGCACGCTGTGTGTTGGTGGTCATGATGCGCAGCGACTGGTCGACGATGTCGAGGAAGCTGTTCAGGCTGTCCTCGGTCATCTCGCCGGCGGCCAGCTCCTCGCGCGTGAGCTTGAGCTCCTGCACCAGGTGGCTGGTCGCGGTCACGCAGATGCCCAGCGGGGTATTGATTTCGTGCGCCACGCCGGCCACCAGGCGGCCCAGCGAGGCCAGCTTCTCCTGGCGCACCAGCTCCGACTGCGCCTCCTGCAGCTTGTGCAGCGCTTCGTTCAGCGCCGCGTTCTGCAGCTCCAGCGTTTCCTTGGTCTTGCGGATCTTGCGGTCGGCCTGCATGCGTGCCAGCGCCACCGCGACGTGGCTGGCCATGAAGGCAAGCAGGTCGAGGTCGGCCTTGGTGTAGACCGTCGACGGATCGTAGCTCTGCACGATCAGCACGCCGTAGGGCTGGTCGTGCACCAGCATCGGCGCCCCCATCCAGCTGGCGATGTCGTGGTTCCCCAGCGGTTCTTGCACCAGGCCGTTGGCGACCAGGTGGCGGAAGCTGGTGGCGTCGTGGAGCTGCGCCTGCTTGCTCGACAGGACGTAGGAGCACATGGCTTTCCCGAACGGGAAGCGCGTCACCGGCGCCGTGCTGTCCTTTTCGTCGACGAAGTAGGGAATGCTGATTTCCTGCGTATCCGGATGATAGAGCCCGATCAGGAAGTTCTTCGCCACCATCAGCTCGCCGATGATGCGGTGCAGGCTGGCGGTGAGGGTGGCGGTATCCAGCGCCTGGGCCGACAGGTTGGCGATCTGGTACAGCGCGTGCTGCACCTGCTCGGCGCGGCGGCGCTCGGCCACCTCTACCGCCAGCGCCGCGGTGCGCTCGTGCACCGCGCGCTCGAGCCGGTCCATGCTTTGCAGGCCCTGCAGCGCATTCGACACGTGGTTGGCGATCTCCGAGAACAGCGCCTGGTCTTCCTCGCTGTAGGTGACGCCCTTGGTATAGCTCTGGATGACCATCGCGCCCAGCGCCTGCTGATGGCGGTCGAGCAGCGGTGCGCCCATCCAGTGCTCGGCGGCGGACCCGTGCCCCCATTGCATGCCTTCGCGCTCGCGCGCCTCGAAATCGTCGGCGGTGATCATCAGGCGGCGCTTGTTCACCACCACCCAGGAGGTCGGCGAATCTTCCGGCGCCGCCAGCGCCACCTTCTGGCCGGCCACCGGCACCTCGTCGTCGGCTTCGTCGACGAAATACGGGAACCAGATGGTCCCCTCTTCGCGGTCGCACAGCGCCACATAGAAGTTGGCCGCATACATGATGCGGCCGAGCGCGCGGTGCACCGCGCCGATGAAGTCGACGATGTCGCTGCACGAGGTCGAGAGCTCCCCGATCTCGAGCAGCATCGACTGGACCGCTTCCAGCCGGGCGAGACGTTCCATGCTATTCCTTGGTGATTGATTCCCAAGGGAAATATTAGCAGGAGATCGTGCCGGCAGACAGGCTTGAGGCCGCGAGGACGGTCCGGCAAGGCCAAAAGACAACACTCGGACTCATGCGTCCGGGGTGGTCCAGGGCATCGGCCTGAGTTCCTGTTTCAGCAGGTCCAGGAAACGCTCGGTGCGCGCCGCGCGCCTGCCGTGCTGGGCGCCGAGCAGCGCGACGATGTCCGCCTCGGGAACACCATGGTCGGGCAGGACCTGCACCAGGGTCCCCTGCCGCAGTTCATGCGCGATGTCCCATTCCGAGCGCTGCATGATGCCGTAGCCATCCAGCGCCCAGGCCTTGAGCACGCGGCCGTCGTTGCTGGACAGCGCAGGGTTGATGCGGACGGCCTCGTAATCGGCCTGGCCCGGCACGCGCAGGCGCCACAGGCTCACGTCCTCGGCGTTCTCGCGCAAGACCAGGCAGCGGTGCCGGCGCAGTTCCGCCGCCGAGCGCGGCGTGCCGTGGCGCGCCAGGTAGGACGGCGCGGCGCACAGCATGCGCCGGTTCTTCGCCAGGACTTGCCGCTTCAGGCGCGAATCGCGCAACTCGCCGATGTGCACCACGATGTCCCAGCCGTCGCCGGCGGCCAGGTTGGGCCGGTCGGACAGCTCGAGCTCGACCGACAGCATGGGATGCGCGGCCTGGAAGCGCGCCGCCAGCGGTGCGACGTAGGCATTCCCGAATCCCAGCGGGGCCAGGATGCGCAGTACGCCCACCATGTCGTTCTTGTGGTCCAGCAGGGCTTCGCTGAGGGCGTCCATGTCCGCCAGGATGAGCCGGGCGCGCGCCGCCAGCAGCTGGCCTTCGCCGGTGAGCGTGGTGCGCCGGCCGGAACGGTCGAGCAGGCGCAGTCCCAGCTTTTCCTCGATCGCCTGCAGCCGCTGCGTGACCGACGGCGGCGTGACATGCAGGAAGCGCGCGGTCGCCGCCAGCGTCGGCTGGCTGGCAACGGCACAAAAGAAACGCAGGTCATCGCTCGTCAGCATCGCATCGCAGCATTAAGTGCAGCCTTAATCAAGAAATCAGCCGACGTAAATCTATGGCCTTATGCTCAACTATACAATGGATTTTTCTTAACAAGAGGTGTGCATGCGACAAACAATCGGGCTCCTGATCCTTGGCATGCTGGCGGGGTTTGCCGCCCATGCGGCAGAGCCGCGCTTCACGGTGGAACAGCTCCAGCAGGACCTGCAATTCATCCGGCAGTCGATCGGCGAGATCCATCCCGATCCGGGCTTTTCGATCCCGGCAGGGCAACTCGAGGACGCATTGTCGACGGCGCAGCAACAGCTTGCGGCACCGATGAACCGGGACGAAGCCTGGCGCGTCCTCGCCCGGTTCAATCCGCGCTTTGCCGATGCCCATTTCGCGCTGGTGCAGCCGGCGTGGCGCGCCCAGGGCGACGCTTTCCTGGCCTCCGGCGGCGCCCTGTTCCCCTTCGAAATGCAAGCCTCCGCCGATGGCAAGCTGTTCATCCGTGCAAGCCTCGGCGGCGGCGCCAGCGCGCTCGCCGGCACACGCATCGACAGCGTCAACGGAATTCAGGCAGACCGTCTCGTGCACGAACTCCTGCAGCTGGTACATGGCGATACGCCGCAATTCCGGGCCGAGGTCTTGTCGCGCCGCTGGTGGTTCTACTATTGGAAAATGTTTGGGGCGCCGGCCCGCTACGCCTTCTCGCACAATGGCAGGCTGAGCGAAGCAGCGGGAAGCCGGGTGCGTCCCGAAGCCCTCCTCGGTGAGCGCGAGGACGATTTCGAGCGCGTGTTCCAGTTCGAGCTGCTGGGGAGCCGCGCGGCCCTCCTGACGATCAGGCAGTTCGGCTGGCCGGACAAGGACAGGTTTTATGCATTCACGGCCGCGGCATTTGCCCGGATGCGTGAAGCCGGCGTCACGACCCTCCTGGTCGACGTCCGCGAAAACGGCGGCGGCGACGACGACATGTGGAAACAGGGCCTGTTGCCCTATATCGCCACCCGGCCGTATCGCCATACCTCGACCTATGTGAAGAAGGTCATCGCCGGCCGCGCCGGCGGCGGCGAGCGCGTCGGCGACATCGTCCGGGGCGAGCTCGCGAACTGGGTGCAGCCCGAGCCGGGCAATCCGCTGCGTTTCAGCGGCCGCGTCTATGTGCTGGTGGGTGGAATGACGTACTCGTCAGCGGTGCTGTTCAGTAACGTCATGCAGGATTTCAAATTCGGGCAACTGGTCGGGACCGGCGGCTATGCCCGCGCCCGCCAGAGCGGCGGCATCCAGGTCCGCACCCTGCCGAATACCGGGCTGGACCTGGTGCTGCCGCGGATGATCCTCGAGCGTCCGGCGGGCAAGGACGCGCCGCTGCTGGTGCAGCCTGACATCGCCCTGCCCGACGATCCTTTCAACCGGCGCGCCCTGGTCGACGCGCTGCTGGAGCGCATCGGGCGGGAATAGCCCGCCTTGCCCTATCCGCGCGGGGCGCGGAAGTCGTTCTCGATCCAGGCATAGGCCGAGGCCGGGGTCAGCTTGAAGCTGGCCGGCACCCGCACCTTGGCCACCTGCTCGCCCATCTCGTCAAGGGCGGCCAGGATCGCGTAGGGGTCGTCGTCGTCCGGCACGATGTCGAGCGTCACCTTCAGTTCGCCGTTCCCGGTGGAGACCACGGTGTTCTTGTGCAGGATGGCGTGCAGGTGCTGCTCGTGGCGGCGGATGACTTCCGACGCGGTCTTGACCAGGGTGTTGAAGGCGTTGACGTCGAGCGGCTTCGGGTTCTTCTTGTCGCGGCCCATGGTCCAGGGCCCGACCAGCGCCGGCTCCGGCTCGCCATCCTTGTACATGGCGACGGCCCAGCCTTCGTCGTCTTCGTTCTTGATCACGCGCGCGGTCCAGCCGTTGGCCTGCCACAGGCGGGCTTCCTGCACGAGGGCGTTCTCGTCGGAACCTTCGTGCCCGTGTTCAATGTTGTCGTTCATCTCGTGTTTCCTCAGCTGCAAAGTACAGATCATAGAGGAAACCGGCCCCATCAAGAAGCCCGATTGGCTTAAACCTTACGCATAACGCGGGCAGCGCCAGTCGGGGCCGCGCGGGGGCCGCACCGGCGGGCGGTCCGGCGTACGGCGTGGATCGACTGCGGGAGGCGGTGCTTCTCGATTGAACGGATTGATGATGATCGGCGGGATGGTCGGCGGCGCCGATGGCGGGCCCTTGGGACCGCCGTTGGCCAACGCGGGATGCAGAACGGCCAGGTGGTCCTCCATCTTGTGGATGACTGCGTGCATAGGATCCCCCTGTTGCGGAACAGGCTGTCAGTATAGGAAAGGATCCGTTCATTGCAAGGCCAAATCGACCACGTTTGTTGCCGCGTGGTTGCTGCTTCTAGTCATGAGTTTTGCTCGCCAGTTCCGTCCATTCATCGCGTCTGCATGCGTCCCGACGCGCCGAAATTGCAGCCTGTCGCAAAGCCGTGGCCCCGCGTGCGGGCTGCGCTTACAGTTCAACCATGCCGCAGCGAAATGCGCACCGAACCAATACCCAACCCAAGAGGACCGCCATGAAAAACTTTGCCAAGATCGCCATCCTGTTCCTGTTTGCCGTGCTGCTGCTGGACATCGCCTTCGATGCCGCCGACTTCATGAGTTTCAACGTCGACGGCGAGCACATCGACGGGCCGCTGGACGCCCTGCTGGCCGTGGTCTTCGCGGGCGGCGGCCTGGTGATCGCCGGCGTGGTGATGCTGGTGGTGGGTTTGGTGCTGGCGGTGGTGTTCGCCGGCATTGGCGTGATCGTGGTCGGTGCGCTGGGCTGCGCCGCGATCGCCGTCGCGCTGGCACTCTCGCCGCTGCTGCTGCCGCTGCTGATCCCGGTCGCGATCATCTGGTACATGGCCAGCCGCAACCGCAAGGACCGCGTGGTACAGCCGGCCGCCTGAACCCCTCCAGCCTGCACCGATACGGCCGGGACTTCCCGGCCGTTTTCACATGGGTACACCGTGCAGCGCGTACCGGAATACGGAACAGGTAAAATCGTCACGTTACCGTTCTGAAAACCCCCGCTTCATGCAAGTATCCCCGCCAGCCGTGCGCACGATCCGGCCCTACCCGCTGTCGCGGCTCGTGATCGTCACGGCCGGGCTGATCGCCGCCCTCGGGCTGATTACCGGCTCGATGCTGTACGCCAGCTACCAGGATGCGCTGCGCGAACAGCAGGTCACCCTGCGCAACGTGGCGATCGCCTTCGCGGCCCAGACCGCCGGCGTGGCCCAGGCGATCGACAGCGCGGCGCGGCAGGCCGCGCGCATGGTGCTGACGCCCTCCGCCAGTTCGCAGTCCGGCCTGGCCGACGGCGATGAGGGCCTGGCCCATCCCTATTTGCTGCGTATCGTGCTGTTCGACACCGCCGGACGGCCGGTCGGCAGTGTCACGCCAGGCAACAGCGCACGCAAGCTGCCCAGCTTTCCCAAGGCGCCCGCCGGCGCGCCCGCGCGCCGCATCACGATCACCGACATCGACCGCGCCACCGGACGCGGCATCCTGAATTTCGTGCAGCCGGTGCGCGACCGCAACGGCCGCCACGCCGGCACCGCGGTGGCGCAGGTCGACTCGATGCGTTTCGAACGCCTCTACAACCTGGTCGAACTCGGCAAGGGCGGCTCGGTCACCCTGCTGCACCGCGACGGCACCATGCTGGTGCGCGGCCCCGGCTTTCCGCCCGGGATCGGGCGCTCCTTCGCCGCTACGCCGCTGTTCCGCGAACATCTTCCGCGTGCCAGCCGCGGCAGCTTCCAGACATACAGCCCGATCAACGGCGTGCCGGGCCTCTACGGTTACGACACGGTCGAGGGTGCCGACCTGGTGATCATTACCGGCATGGCGCGCCATGTGGCGCTGGACGCCTGGTACGGCCGGCTGTGGACCGCCCTTGTCTTCTACCTGCTGCTGGCAGCCGTGCTGTCGCTGCTGGCCTGGCGCGTGGCGCGCGATTCGCGCCGCCAGTTCGGCCTGATCGACATGGTCTCGGCCAGCGAGGCCCGCCTGGCCAAGAGCTTCGACTACCTGGCCTCGATCGTCAATGCGGTGGGCGCGCCGATCTGGGTGCTGGACGGCGCGCGCCGCATCGTGCTGGCCAACGAAGCCTTCGCGCGCCTGGTCGGCCGCCCGCGCGCGACCCTGCCGGGCTTGGACGAGCGCGCGGTGCTCGACGGCGCCGACCCCGAGCGCGAACGCCGCTACGACGAGGTGCTCGCGCACGGCAAGACCCTCGATTCGACCGGCACCATGCACGACGGCAGCGGCGGGAGCCGCACCGTGATCCAGCTGACCACCCGCCTCACCGGCGACGACGGCACCGCCCACCTGGTCAACGTGCTGACCGACATCACCGAGCGCGAACGGGCCGAGGCGCGCCTGGCCTGGCTGGCCGAATTCGACGCCGTCACCGGCTTGCCCAACCAGGCCCAGTTCTGGCGCCTGCTGGAAGCCCGCATCGCCTCCGCCGCCACTGGCGGTCGCGAGCTGGCCGCCGTCGCGCTGGTGCTCGAACGCCTGCACGAGGTCGTCGACCTGCTCGGCCACGACGCCGGCGACCGCGCGCTGCGCGGGGTGGCCGACATGCTCCGCAGCGCATGCGGCGCCTGGAGCGCGGCTGGTGACGGGGCGGTGGCGGCGCGCATCCGCGGCAGCGAATTCGCCTTCGTGCTCGACGCCGGCTGCGGGCGCCACGACGTCGAGCGCTTCGCCATGGAACTGCATGCGCTGATGTCGGCGCCCTTGCAGGTGGACGGACGCGACTTCTTCCTCGATCCGGTGCTGGGCGTGGCCGTGTATCCGCCGGACGGACGCAATGCGGACGAGCTGTACCGCAGCGCCCAGGGCGCGGCCAGCGGCGCCGGCTTCGAAGTGGATGAAGCGGTGCACTTCTTCTCGGGCAGCCGGCATACGGAACTCGGCCAGCGCCTGACCGTCGAGGCGCACCTGCGCCGTGCCCTCGAGCGCGGCGAACTGCGCCTGGTGTACCAGCCCAAGGTCACGGTGCGGGAACAGGCAGTGGTCGGCCTCGAGGCCCTGCTGCGCTGGACCAGTCCGGAACTGGGCGTGGTGCCGCCGGCCGAATTCGTGCCGATCGCCGAGCGCACCGGCCTGATCATCCCGATCGGGGCCTGGGTGCTGGAAGAGGCCTGCCGCCAGATGGACGCGTGGTCGGCGCGCCTCGGGATGCCGGTGAACGTGGCAGTCAACCTGTCGCCGCGCCAGTTCCACCAGAAGTCCCTGCTCGACACGATCCGGCGCTGCCTGGCGCAATACCGGGTCGGTGAAGGCTGCCTTGAACTGGAAATCACCGAAACCGCCCTGATGAGCCGCGAGCAGGAAGTGGACCAGCTCATGCACGAGATCCGCCGGCTCGGCGTGAACCTGTCGATCGACGATTTCGGCACCGGCTATTCCAGCCTGGCCTACCTGAAGCGCTTCCCGGTGTCGCGCCTGAAGGTGGACCGCGCCTTCGTGCGCGACCTCGGGCGCGACGAGGACAGCGCCGCGATCGCGCTCTCGATCGTCAACCTGGCGCGCGGCCTCAAGCTGAAGGTGGTGGCCGAGGGCGTCGAGACCGAGGCGCAGCTGGCGGTGCTGCGCGGGATGGCCTGCGACGAGTACCAGGGCTACTTGTTCAGCAAGCCGCTGGAGCGCGACGAGGTAGAGGCGCTGCTCGCGCGCGGCCGCTGATCTTCTTCACACCCGCTCGATCATCAGGGCGATGCCCTGGCCGACGCCGACGCACATGGTGCACAGCGCGAAACGGCCTTGCGTGCGCTGCAGCTGGTACGTCGCCGTCGTCACCAGGCGCGCGCCCGACATGCCGAGCGGATGACCGAGCGCGATGGCGCCGCCATAGGGATTCACGCGCGGATCGTCGTCGGCGATGCCCAGCTCGCGCAGCACGGCCAGGCCCTGGGAGGCGAAGGCCTCGTTCAGTTCGATCAGGTCGACCTGGTCGAGCGTCATGCCGAGCCGGCGCAGCAGTTTTTGTGTCGCCGGCGCCGGCCCGATGCCCATGACGCGCGGTGCGACGCCGCCGGTCGCCATGCCGACGATGCGGGCGCGCGGCACCAGGCCATAGGCCTGCGCAGCCTCGGCGCTCGCCAGCAGCAGCGCGCAGGCGCCGTCGTTGACGCCGGAGGCGTTGCCGGCCGTGACGCTGCCGTCCGCACGGACCACGCCCTTCAGTTTCGCCAGGGCCTCGAGGCTGGTTTCGCGCGGGTGCTCGTCGCGCGCGAAGCTGAGCGGCTCGCCTTTTTTCTGCGGCACCAGCACCGGGACGATCTCGTCGTCAAACAGCCCGTCGCGCTGCGCCTGCGCCGTCTTCTGCTGGCTCCGGAGGGCAAACAGGTCCTGGTCGGCGCGCGAGATGCGGTAGTCGACGGCGACGTTTTCCGCCGTCTCCGGCATCGCGTCGAGACCGTGCAGCTCCTGCATACGGGGATTCGGGAAGCGCCAGCCGATAGTGGTGTCGTAGATCGCCGCATTGCGCGAGAAGGCGCTGTCGGCCTTGCCCATCACAAAAGGCGCGCGCGTCATCGATTCGACGCCGCCGGCAATCATCAGGCGCGCCTCGCCGCTGCGGATGGCGCGCGCGGCGCTGCCCACCGCGTCCAGCCCCGAACCGCACAGGCGGTTGACGGTGGAACCGGGCACCTCCGAGGGCAAGCCGGCCAGCAGGGCCGACATGCGCGCCACGTTGCGATTGTCTTCGCCGGCCTGGTTGGCGCAGCCGTAGATCACGTCGTCGACGGCGCGCCAGTCCACGTCCGGGTTACGGCGCATCAGCTCGCGGATCGGCACGGCGCCGAGGTCGTCGGCACGCACGTCCTTCAGGGCGCCGCCGTAGCGGCCGATGGGGGTGCGGATCGCATCGCAGATGTAGGCGTCGTTCATGCCGGTTCTCCCAGTACAGGCAGCAGCCGGGCTTGCGTGACCGCCTGCAGATCGTTGAAGGTCAGGCCGGGCGCCATCTCGCGCACGCGCAGCCCTTCGGGCGTGACATCGAGCACCGCCAGGTCGGTGTAGATGCGGCTGACGCAGCCAATGCCGGTCAGCGGATAGGTGCAGGCGCCGACGATCTTGCTGTCGCCGTTCTTGGTCTGGTGTTCCATCATGACGAACACCTGCTTGGCGCCGATCGCGAGATCCATGGCGCCGCCCACGGCCGGAATCGCATCGGGAGCGCCGGTATGCCAGTTGGCCAGGTCACCGTTCGCAGCCACCTGGAACGCGCCCAGCACGCAGATGTCGAGGTGGCCGCCGCGCATCATGGCGAAGGAGTCGGCATGGTGGAAGTAGGCGCCGCCGGCAAGCAGGGTCACCGCCTGCTTGCCCGCATTGATCAGGTCTTCGTCCTCTTCTCCCGGCGCCGGGGCCGGGCCCATGCCGAGCAGGCCGTTCTCGCTGTGCAGGAAGACCTCGCGCTCGGGCGGCAGGTAGTTGGCCACCTTGGTCGGCAGGCCGATCCCGAGGTTGACGTAGGCGCCCTCGGGGATGTCGCGCGCGACGCGCTCGGCCATTTGGTCACGGCTATAGCGGCTCATGTTGCCTCCTTCACGACACGTTGGACAAAAATGCCTGGGGTAACCACGGTTTCCGGATCGAGCTCCCCCAGTTCCACCACCTCCGCCACCTGGGCGATGGTGGTCTTGGCGGCCATCGCCATGATCGGCCCGAAGTTGCGCGCCGTTTTCCGGTACACGAGGTTGCCCCAGCGGTCGCCGCGCAGCGCCTTGATCAGGGCGAAGTCGGCGCGGATCGGCGTCTCGAACACGTAATGGCGGCCGTCGATGACGCGGGTTTCCTTGCCCTCGGCCAGCAAGGTGCCGTAGCCGGTGGGCGTGAAGAAACCACCGATGCCGGCGCCGGCGGCGCGGATGCGCTCGGCCAGGTTGCCCTGGGGCGTCAGCTCGAGCTCGACGTCGCCGGCGCGGTAGAGCGCGTCGAAATGGTGGGAATCGTGCTGGCGCGGGAACGAGCAGATCATCTTGCGCACGCGCCGCTCGCGGATCAGCGCCGCCAGCCCGGTCTCGCCGTTGCCGGCATTGTTGTTGACGATGGTGAGTTCGCGCGCGCCCTGGGCCAGCAGCGCGTCGATCAGCGCGGCCGGCATGCCGGCATTGCCGAAGCCGCCGATCATGATGGTGGCGCCATCGGGGATGCCGGCCACCGCCTGCTCCAGCGATGCGCATGTCTTGTCGATCATGGTGTCCTCTATCAGTTGGCAAGGAAGCGGCGCAGGAAGGCGCTGAACTCCTCGGGGCATTCAATGTTGGAAAGATGCGAAGCCGCCAGTTCCTCGACCCGCGCGTCCTGCGCCTGCGCCGCCAGCCAGCGCGCATCGTCCACGGTCGTGACAGGATCGTCACGTCCGGCGATCACGAGCGTCGGGTTCGCGATCGCGGAAACCTCCGCGCGCAGGTCGGCCCCGGCCAGCGCTTCGCAGCAGGCGGCATAAGCGTCCGGCGCGGTGGCGCGCAGCCCCTGCACCAGGCGATCCACCGCGGCCGGCTCGCGTGCGATGAAACCTGGGGTGAACCAGCGCCCGGCGGCGCCGTCGGCCACGCCCTTCATGCCTTCGGCGCGAACCTGGGCGGCGCGCGCCAACCAGGCCTCCGGCGCACCGATGCGCGCCGCCGTGTTGGCCAGCACCAGACTGCCGATCCGGCTGGCGGCATGGATGCCCAGCCACTGCCCGGTGATGCCGCCCATCGAAATGCCGCAAAAATGCGCGCGCGGGATGTCGAGGTGGTCCAGCAAGCCCACTACATCCTGGCCGAGCCGGGCGATCGTGACCGGGCCCGCGCGGCCGGAGCGGCCGTGTCCGCGGGTGTCATAGCGCACCACAAAGAAATGCGCTGCCAGGGCCGGCGCCTGGCGGTCCCACATGCCCAGGTCGGTGCCGAGGGAATTGGACAGCACCAGGCAGGGTTTGCTGCGGTTGCCGTCGGTCTGGTAGTACAGCTGAATGTCGTGGAGGTGTGCGAATGCCATGATGGTCCTCAGCCCTGGTCACCGCCGCCGACCGGCAGCACGGTTCCCGTGATGTAGGAAGCCTCGCGCGAGGCCAGGAACAGGATCGCGCCGACCTGTTCGTCGATGGTCCCGTAGCGGTGCATGTGGCTGCTGGACCGGGTCTGTTCGACGATGCCGGCATACCAGGCCTGCTCCTGCTCGCTCAGCGGCTGCGGATTGCGCGGGATCTTGCGCGGCGGCGCCTCGGTGCCGCCGGTCGCCACCGCATTCACGCGGATGCCATGTTCGGCATGCTCGAAGGCCAGGCTCGCGGTCAGGGCGTTGACGCCGCCCTTGGCCGCCGAATACGGAATGCGGTAGATGCCGCGCGTGGCCACCGAAGAGACGTTGACGATCGCGCCCGCGCCCTGTGCCAGCATGGCCGGCAGCACCGCCCTGCACCCCCACAGGGTCGGGAACAGCGAGCGCCGGATCTCGGCCTCGATCTGCGCCTCGTCGTAGTCCTGGTAGGGCTTGGCCCAGATGGTGCCGCCGACGTTGTTGACCAGGATGTCGATGCGGCCGTAATCCTCGAGAGCCCGGGCCGCCATGCCGCTTGCCCCGGCCCAGGTTTCGAGGTCGGCCTCGACCACTACCACCTGGGCGCCCAGCGCCATGGCCTCCTGTGCCACTTCGTGCACCAGGGCCGAGCGGTCGGCCAGCACCAGCTGGGCGCCTTCGCGCGCCGCGCCCAGTGCGACGCCGCGGCCGATGCCTTGCGCCGCGCCCGTCACGACCATGACCTGGTCCTTGAAACGCTCCGGATGCATCATGCGGCGCCTCCGCTGCTGGCCGAGAATTTCTCGAAGTAGAAATTGGCCGGCTTGACGCCCGCGCTGTCCAGCCATCCGCGCACCGCCTCCACCATCGGCACCGGACCGCACAGGTAGATGTCGACGTCACCCCCATTGACCCAGGCCGGCTCGACGTGGGCGGTGGCATAGCCCTTGCGCAGGTGGCAGCTGGCGTCGCTGGAGACACAGGTGACATACTCGAACTGCGGGTGCGCGGCAGCGATGCGCTCGAGGTGTTCCAGTTCGACCAGGTCGTGGTCGTTGGTGACCGCATAGACCAGCTTCACCGGCTGGCTGAAGCCCTGCCGGTCGAGCACGTCGAGCATGGACTGGAAGGGTGCGATGCCGGTGCCGCCCGCCAGCAGCAGGAGCGGACGCTGGAGCGGACGCAGGTAGAAGCTGCCGAAAGGGCCGGCGAAGCTGACCGCGTCGCCCGGCCTGGCCTGGGCCAGGTAGCCGCTCATCAGGCCACCGGGCACGTTACGCACCACGAAGCTGGCCAGCGCCGCGCCCGGTGCGGAACTGAAGGAGTAGGAGCGGGTCTGGTCCGTGCCCGGCACGGTGACGTTCACGTACTGCCCGGGCAGGAAGTCCAGCGCGTCCGGGGCGTCCAGCGCCACCGAGAAGCGGAAGCTCGACGGCGACAGCGCCGTCACTTCGGCGATCTTGCCGCCGAAGCTGTGCACGCCGGTCTTGCAGGCGCTGGAGGTTGCCGGAATCCGCACCACGCAGTCCGAGGTCGGACGCATCTGGCAGGCCAGCACGTAGCCGGCCGCCGCGTCCTGGGGCTCGAGCGCGTCCTCGATATAGCTCTCCGGCGGCATCTCGTACTGCCCCGATTCGCACAGCCCGCGGCAGGTGCCGCAGGCGCCGTCGCGGCAGTCGAGGGGAATGTTCACTTTCTGGCGATAGGCGGCATCCGCCAGTTTTTCGTTGACGTTACAGCTGATGAAACGGGTCACGCCGTCCTCGAACTGCAGTGCGATCGTATGGCTCATCGTCGTCTCCTGCGATGCGTTACTGATGCTTAAATGTGGTAAATGTCGATGACCTGGCTGATGTAGTCGTTCTTCAGGACCACGTACTTGTCCAGGATCCTGAAGTCCGGTCCGGCGGTGTCGATCACGTAGCGCGACATGCCGAAATGGCTGTAGGTCGTCTTGTAGCGGTGGCTCAGGGTGTGCCAGTTGAAGCGCAGCGTTACCCGGCTCCCTTCGGTCTTCTCGACTTCCACGTTCGCGATGTTGTGGCTGGTGCGGGTGTCCGGCATGGTGGCGCTGGAGCGCTCGGTCTTGATGCGGAACACGCGGTCTTCCAGGCCCTGGCGGCTCGGGTAGTAGATCAGCGAGATCTCGCGCTGCGGGTCGGACACCAGCTTGCCGTCGTCGTCCCAGGCCGGCATCCAGAACTGCGCGTCCGGGTCATAGCATTCCAGCCAGTCGTCCCACTGCTCGTCGTCGAGCAGGCGCGCCTCGCGGTACAGGAAGGCGCACAGCGCCTGCATGCTCGGTTCGCTCACTTGGAACCTCCTTCCGCGGCCAGTGCCCGCTTCATCACGTCCAGCCAGTAGCGGTGCTGCACCGTGTACAGGCCCTCGTCCTCGGTGCGCACGCCGCTCATCACGGGCTGCAGGCCGATCTCCCGGGCCGCCTCGTCCGGACCCTTGACCCAGTGGGTGGCGCCGCGGCACATGTCGTTCCACTGCATGGCGCCGCCGGCATAGCCTTCCTGGCAGGCGCGGAACTCTTCCAGGTCGTCCGGTGTCGCCATGCCGCTGACGTTGAAGAAGTCTTCGTACTGGCGAATGCGGCGCGCACGCGCTTCGTCCGGTTCGCCCTTGGGCGCGATGCAGTAGATCGTGACTTCGGTCTTGTTCACGGCAAGGGGGCGCAGCAGGCGGATCTGCGACCCGAACTGATCCATCAGGTAGACGTTCGGGTACAGGCAGAGGTTGCGCGAGCGCTCGACCATCCAGTCGGCGGTGGCCTTGCCGTACTGCGCCGCGTATTCGGCGTGGCGCGGATAGTTGGGGCGGTCTTCGGGATTCGCCCACTTGGTCCACAACAGCATGTGGCCGTGGTCGAAGGCATAGAAGCCGCCGCCCTGGCGTCCCCACTTGCCGGCATCCATGGCGCGGATCTTGTCTTCGCGCGCCGCCTGCTCTTCCTTGCGGCGGTTGGTGGTGGCCGCGTAGTTCCAGTGCACGGCGCTCACGTGGTAGCCGTCGGCGCCGTTCTCGGCCTGCAGTTTCCAGTTGCCCTCGTAGGTATAGGTCGAGGAACCGCGCAGCACTTCCAGGCCGTCCGGCGACTGGTCGACGATCATGTCGATGATCTTGCCGGCGTCACCGAGGAATTCCTCGAGCGAAGACACATCAGGATTCAGGCTGCCGAACAGGAAGCCCTTGTAGTTGCCGAAGCGCGCCACTTTCTTGAGGTCGTGCGAGCCTTCCTTGTTGAAGCACTCCGGATAGCCGGCGTCTTCCGGGTCCTTCACTTTCAGCAGCTTGCCGCTGTTATTGAAGGTCCAGCCATGGAAGGGGCAGGTATAGGTCGCCTTGTTGCCGCGCTTGTGGCGGCACAGCTGGGCGCCGCGGTGGCTGCAGGCATTGATGAAGGCGTTCAGCTCGCCCTGGCGGTTACGCGCGATGAACACCGGCTGGCGCCCGATGTGGGTCGTGTAGTAGTCGTTGACGTTCGGGACCTGGCTTTCATGGGCCAGGTAGACCCAGTTGCCCTCGAAGATATGCTTCATCTCGAGCTCGAACAGGGCTTCGTCGGTGAAGGCGTTGCGGTGCAGGCGGTAGTCGCCGCTGGCTTCGTCTTCGATCAGGTAGTCGTCGATGCGCTTCGGTGCGAAGGCGCTGACGGGACGGATCGGGATCATCGTGTTCTCCTCAGGCGGCGGCGCGCGGACGTTCCACCAGCGGGCTAGGCGCGGCGGCGGTGTCGCGGTACAGGCGGAAATCGAAATCGATCGAGGCGAAAGGCGCGTTGACGCGTTTCGCGTCCAGCTGGACCGGGTCGTCGACGCGGGTCACGGGCGGCACCAGGCCTTCGCGGCTGGCGAAGGCGAAGTCGTCCCACAGGTACTCGTCGCCGTCGATGTTGATCTGGGTGGTGAGCTTGCGGTGGCCGGGCGCGGACACGAAGAAATGGATGTGCGCCGGGCGCTGGCCGTGGCGGCCCAGCTTGTCGAGCAGCTGCTGGGTGGTGCCGTTCGGCGGGCAGCCATAGCCCTTGGGCAGGATGCTGCGGAAGGCATAGCGGCCGTTCGCGTCGGTGACGATGCTGCGGCGCAGGTTGAAGTCCGACTGGGTACGGTCGAAGAAGGAGTAGTTGCCCATCAGGTTGGCGTGCCAGACCTCGACCTTGGCGCCGGCCAGCGGCTGGCCGTCCCCGTCGAACACGCTGCCCTGCATGAACAGGACTTCGGCCTGCTCGCTCTCGCTGCCGTCGTCGAGGCGCGCGAAGCCGGTGCTTTCCGGGGCGCCGGCCACGTACAGCGGGCCTTCGATGGTGCGCGGGGTGCCGCCTTCCAGGCCGGCCTTGGCCTCGGCCTCGTCGGCGCGGATGTCGAGGAAGCGCTCCAGGCCCAGGCCGGCGGCCAGCAGGCCCAGCTCGTTGGCGGCGCCGGCGGCGGACATGTAGGACACGCCGCTCCAGAATTCGCTCGGGCTGATGTCGAGGTCTTCGATGGCCTTGCACAGGTCGCCCAGCAGGCGCACGACGACTTGCTGCACTCGGGCGTCGGCCGGTTTCGAGGCGGCGTCCACGACCCAGTTCCTTGCCAGGGTTTCGATGTCTGCGTGATTCATTTCAGTCTCCTTTGTAGTGGGTGGTGGGTTCAGCGGTCATCCAGCCGGATGGAAGACGGGTGCCGGCACAAGGGCGTCACCTCGATCTGCATGTAGGGGAACAGCGGCAGCGACATGAGCAGCGCGTGCAGGGCCTCGTTGCTCTCGACGTCGAAGATGCTGACGTTGGCGTACTGGCCGGCGATGCGCCACAGGTGGCGCCAGGCGCCCTCTTCCTGCAGGCGCTGGGCCAGCGCCTTTTCGTCGGCCTTGAGGCGCGCCGCTTCGTCCGGCGGCATCGTGGGCGGCAATTGAACGTTCATGCGGACGTGGAACAGCATGTCTTGGTCTCCTCGTGTGTTCTTCAGCGGCGCTGCATGGCGTGCAGCTTGTCCAGGTCGGGCTCGACCCCGAGTCCCGGGCCGGTCGGCACCTGCAGCATGAAGTCGCGGTAGACCAGGGGTTCGGCCAGGATTTCCTGGGTCAGCAGCAGGGGGCCGAACAGTTCGGTACCCCAGGCAAGGTCGGCGAAGGTGGCGCAGACGTGGGCGGTGGCCGCAGTGCCGATGCCGCCTTCCAGCATGGTGCCGCCGTACAGGCCGATGCCGGCCAGGCGTGCGACGGTCGCCACCTCGAGCGCCGCGGTCAATCCGCCGGACTGGGTGATCTTGACGGCGTAGACGTCGGCGCCGTCGGCGCGTGCGATCGCCATCGCATCGTCCGGACCGTGCAGGGCCTCGTCGGCCATGATGGCCACGTCGAAGCGTGTTTTCAGGCGGGCCAGCGCGGCGACGTTGCCGGCCTTGACCGGCTGCTCGATCAGGTCGACGCCGCCGGCTTCGAGGGCCGCGATGCCGCGCACCGCATCGAGTTCGCTCCAGGCCTGGTTGACGTCCACCCGCACGCTGGCGCGGTCGCCCAGGGCGCGCTTGATGGCCAGCACGTGGTCGACGTCCTGGTCGACGCTGCGCAGGCCGATCTTCAGCTTGAAGATGCGGTGGCGGCGCAGCTCGAGCATCTGCTCGGCTTCCTGGATGTCGCGGCTGGTGTCGCCGCTGGCCAGGGTCCAGGCCACCGGCAGCGCGTCGCGCACCCGGCCGCCGAGCAGCTCGGACAGCGGCACCCCGAGGCGGCGTGCCTGGGCGTCGAGCAGCGCAGTTTCGATCGCGCATTTGGCGAAACGATTGCCCTGGAC
Organism: Telluria sp. ZB4P36; assembly: GCF_059685865.1. Lineage (NCBI taxonomy): Bacteria > Pseudomonadati > Pseudomonadota > Betaproteobacteria > Burkholderiales > Oxalobacteraceae > Telluria > Telluria sp. ZB4P36. Next base: position 5,735 of record NZ_JCASIE010000017.1, on the reverse strand, counting down.
TGCCTTGCGCACTTTCGCCATTGCCTTGGCCACTGCGGAGGCTTCCATGCCGACCAGCAGCGGGGCGATATGGGTGTCGATATTGGTCTTGATGCTCTCCGGGCTCTCTTCGCCGTAGGCCAGTCCACCGATAGTGGTGGCCTCGCCCCAGCCATGGATGCCGTCCTCGCAGCGCACCCGCACCAGCACCAGGGTCTGGGTGTTCATGGTGGCGACCGACAGCTTGTGGGGACGGATCGTCGGGACGTCGACCAGGAAAGTTTCGATGTTGGCGATGTTGGTTTCCATATTCAATGCGTATAATTCTGTCGGTAGAAACACGATAATCCTGCTCAAGAGCGTCGTCCAAGACTGTATTAGTATCGATTCGATACCTGGGAGGTATGATGTTGGAACTGCGTCACCTGCGCTATTTCGTCGCCGTGGCGGAAGAGCGCAACTTCACGCGGGCGGCCGAACGCCTGCATATCGCGCAGCCGCCGCTGAGCCGCCAGATCCAGCAACTCGAGGAATACCTGGGTGTGGCCCTGATCGAGAAAGGCACGCGTCCGCTGCGCCTGACCGAGGCCGGCCAGTTCTTCCTGGCGCATGCCAAGCCCCTCCTCGACCAGGTGCGCGACCTCAAGAGCATGACCCAGCGCGTGGGCAAGCTCGAACGCACCATCAATGCCGGCTTCGTCGCCTCGACCCTGTACGGCCTGCTGCCGGACATCATCCGGCGCTACCGCGCGGCCTATCCCGAAGTCGAAGTGGTCCTGCACGAAATGACCACCGTCGAGCAGATGAAGGCGTTAAAAGAGGGGCGGATCGACGTCGGCTTCGGGCGCCTGAAGAGCGAGGACCCGAGCATCCGCCGCATCCTGCTGCGCGAGGAGCGCATGGTGGTGGCGCTGTTCCCCGGCCACCGCCTGGCTGCGAACGAGGCGCCGCTGCGCCTGGTCGACCTGGTGCAGGAGCCGCTGCTGGTCTATCCGAGCACGCCGCGCCCCAGCTTCGCCGACCAGGTGCTCGGGCTGTTCAACGAAGCCAACCTGCGGCCCGACCACGTGGTGGAAGTGCGCGAACTGCAGATCGCGATGGGTCTGGTGGCGGCCGAGCAGGGCCTGTCGATCGTGCCGGCGAGCGTGCAGGGCATGCATCACCGGAACGTGGTGTACCGCCAGATCGAGGACAAGCACGCGTTCTCGCCGATCTTCTTCAGCGTGCGCCACATGGACCGCACGCCCGAGCTGGAGCAGATGCTGGCGGTGATCTACGCCATCTACGACGACTACGGGCTGCCGCACACCAAGGAGACGCTCTAGAAGGCGTGGCGCAAGCCCGCCATGAGCCCGTTCTGCACCCGTCCCGGCGCCACCGTGCCGCCCGCATCGAGCGCGACTGCGGCCAGGCCCGCGTTGTCCATCCGGCCCACCGCTCCGTACACCGCGGTACGTTTCGAGAACGCGTAGGTCAGGCGCGCCACAGCCATCTTCGTATCGTCCGCTGAACGCTTCACGTCCTTGCGCGCCACCTGCGCATCCAGGGTCAGGCCGGGGGCCAGCGGATGGCTGATGCCGACGTAGACCAGATCGGACTCGGTGATGCCGGTAACGGCATTGGTCTTGCGGTCGATAATGCCCGCACCGAGCTTGGTCGCACCGAGCATGGCATAGCCGTTGACGGTAACGCGCCGGTCGAAGCGCTCGCTGCTGGTCAGACCGCCGGCCGCGCCGGCATTCCCGTACAGCTTGTCGTAACTGAGGTTGATACCGTACGCCGCATTGTCGTAGCCGAGCAGCGCCGTCAGCTGGCGGCAGGCCTTGCTGTCGGCCGCCACTTCGCCGCCGCAGTTGGTGGCCGAGGGCCCGCCGGCTGCGGAAGCATCGCGTCCCAGGCTGTAGGTGGCGCCCACGGTGACGCCCTTGAAACTGCCCAGGTAGCCGACCGCGTTATCGCTGCGCGCGTTCGGCAGATAGAGGTCGATGCTGTTGATCGAGAACAGGTTCGGCCCCAGCACGTCGCTCTTCGCGGTGGCGAGGAAAGTCATGTTGAGGATGCGCCCGAGCTGCAGCGTGCCCCAGTTCCCCTTCAGGCCGATCCAGGCCTGGCGCCCGAACAGGCGCCCGCCCTGCCCCGACACGCCGGTGTCGGGATTGAAGCCGCCTTCCAGCGCGAACACGGCGGACAGGCCGCCGCCCAGGTCTTCGCTGCCGCGGAAGCCGATGCGCGAGGGCAGGCTGCCGGACAGCGACGAGACCTTGGTGACGGCGTTGCCGGCCGCGTCGGCATTGGTGGTGCGGGCCACGGCGGCATCGACGATGCCGTACACCGTCACCTGGGTCTGGGCCATGGCGGCGCCGCACAACATGGCGAGGGCAAAGGCTAATGCTGGTACTGCTTTCATGCGTGTCTCCTGTAGATGGCTCAGGCCTTGGTGGCTTCCGCGAGCGGGGCGCTGCGCAGTGCCGGCAGCGCCGAGGCCGAGCGGCCGTGGCGGATGCAGGCCACGGCGACGGCGGCGATCGCGGCGGGAATGGCGATGGCGAGGAAGTTCTGCTGCAGCGGCAGCGACATGCCGACCAGGGTACCGATCACGATCGGCGCCAGGATCGCGCCGCTGCGGCCGACGCCCGAGGCCCAGCCGATGCCGGTGGAGCGCACCGCCATCGGGTAGAACTGGCCCGCATAGGCATAGGTGACGATCTGGGTGCCGATGGTCGAGGCGCCGGCCAGGCCGACCAGCAGGAACAGCACCGGCGTCGAGACCTTGACGCCCAGCAGCGTGATCGATACGGCCGCCAGCAGGTACATCCCCACCAGCACGTACTTGATGTGGAAGCGGTCCGCCAGCCAGCCGCCGCCGACCGCGCCGATCACGGCGCCGAAGTTCAGCACCAGAACGAAGCTCAGGGCCGAGCCCAGGCTGTAGCCGGCGCCGGCCATCAGCTTGGCGAGCCAGGAGCTGAGCGCGTACACCATGAACAGGCACATGAAGAAGGCGACCCAGAACATGATGGTGGAGAAGCCGCGTCCGTCCTGGAACAGCTTGCCGATCGGCGTGCCTTCGGCACGGTCGGCCGCCGGCAGCGTATAGCTGTCTTCCTTCTGCACGCGGTAAGCCGGGTCCATGCGCACCAGGATGCTTTGCAGCTCGGCATGGCGGCCCTGGCGGATCAGGAAGGGCATCGATTCCGGCATGCCCTTCAGGATGAAGGGGATCAGGATCACCGGTACGCCGGCGGCCAGGAACACCGATTGCCAGCCGTAGGCTTCGATCATGCCCTTGCCCAGCAGGGCGGCCAGCATGCCGCCGACCGCATAGCCGCTGAACATCAGCGTGACCATGGTGGAACGGATGCGCTTGGGCGAGTACTCCGTCATCTGGGCGACCACGTTCGGCATCACGCCGCCGATGCCCAGGCCGGCCAGGAAGCGCATCACGCTGAAGGTATAGGGATCGCTGGCGAAACCGGCGGCCGCCGTGAAGACGCTGAACAGCGCAAGGCAGATGACGATCGCCAGGCGGCGCCCGATCTTGTCCGCGATGGTGCCCAGGAAGATGGCGCCGAACATCATGCCGAACAGGGCCGAGCTGACCATGAAGCCCGCGTTCTGGGCGGTGACGCCCATCTCCTGCATGATCGAGGGCAGCGCGATCCCGGCCACGGCCAGGTCGTAGCCGTCGCAGATGATGATGATCGCGCACCAGGCGAGGATGCCCATGTGGAAGCGGTTGAAGCGGGCCCCGTCGGCCAGCTTGTGTACGTCGATGTGTCGCATGTTGTCGTCTCCTGTCGTTTGAATTGTCTTATGTTGATTTCCAAGGGCCGTGCAGCACCCTGCAGGCCAGCATCCCGATGACGATGCCCCAGAAGGCGGAACCGAGCCCGAGGAAACTGGTGCCCGATGCGGTGGCCACGAAGGCGATCGCCGAGGCTTCGCGGTGATCATGGGCGGCCACGATGCCGCCCAGGTTGGCCAGGATCGGCCCGAGCAGGGCCAGCCCGGCCAGGGTCATCACCAGTTCCTTCGGAAAGGCCGCGAACAGCATCACGATCGAGCCGCCGAACAGGCCCGCCACCAGGTAGAAGGCGCCGTTGGCGATGCCGGCGATATAGCGGCGGCGCGGATCCTCGTGGGCCTCGCGCCCGGTGCACATGGCGGCGGTGATGGCGGCGATGGCGATCGTGATCCCGCCGGCAAACGCCACCAGCAGCGACACCAGGCTGCTGGTGGCGATGATCGGGCGCACCGGGCTGTCGTAGCCCGAGGTCTTCAGCACCGTCATGCCCGGCAGGTACTGGCCGGTCAGGGTGACCAGGACCAGCGGCAGGGCCAGGCTGAAGGTGCTGGACCAGGACCAGGCCGGCCGGATGAATTGCGGGATCGCGAATTCGAGTGCGAGCCCGCCGAAATGGGTGGCGCCGCCGGCCCAGGCGATCGCGGCGCCGGTGGCCAGCAGCAGCGCGACACAGTAGCGGGGCGACACGCGCTTGAAGAACAGGTAGGCGGCGAGCATTCCCAGCACCAGCACCGGCATGGTCTGCAGGCCGGTGAAGGCCTTGAAGCCGAAGGGGATCAGGATGCCCGCCATCATGCCGCTGGCGACGCCGGGCGGCACCCAGGCGGCGACGCGCTCGACCCAACCCGACAAGCCGATCACGAGCAGGATCACGGCGGCCGCCAGGTAGGCGCCGACCGCCTCGTTCAGCGACAGTTCGGGGAACAGCGTGATCAGGAGTGCGGTGCCCGGCGCCGACCAGGCAGTGATGACGGGAACCTTGAGGCGCCAGCTCAGGAAGATGCCGGCGACGGCTGCGCCGACCGAGATGCCCCAGACCCAGGACGCGAACATCTCATTCGAGATGCGTGCGGCCTGGGCAGCCTGGAAGAAAATGGCCAGCGGGCCCGAGAAGGACACCAGGACGGCCAGGAAACCGGCCACGATGGCGGGCAGCATGGCGCTTGCCCTGTCCTGCTGCGCACCGGACAGCGCGGGAATGGCTGCGCCCGCGCCACGGCTGTGATGGCCCTGACCTTGCATGCTGTCTCCATGATGTTTTTTGGACGAGGCGCCGTCGTGGGCGCTTCCTGCAATGCAGAGTAGATAAGCCCGGGAAGGCAGTCCAACACTGATTTGGTATGCACTCGATACCTCTGGGGTATCGGCACGGCCGCGCGTGGCAGAAAAAAGCGGATTTTTGTCATTGCCGGTCCAGCCGACGCAGCACTACCATTTGCTTACGTATTTGGCAAACAAGGGGAATGTTCATGAAAATCGTCGTCATCGGCGGCACCGGCCTGATCGGCAGCAAACTGGTCGGCATCCTGCGCGAGCGCGGCCATGAAGCGGTCGCGGCATCGCCCAACTCGGGCGTCAACACCATCACCGGCGAAGGGCTGGACGAAGCGCTGGCCGGCACCGACGTCGTCGTGGACGTGGCGAACTCGCCCTCGTTCGCGGACGAGGCCGTGTTGGAATTCTTCACGACCTCGGGACGCAATTTGCTGGCCGCCGCGGCCAGGGCGGGCGTGCGGCACCACGTGGCGCTGTCGGTGGTTGGCACCGACCGCCTGGCCGGCAGCGGCTACTTCCGCGGCAAGATCGCGCAGGAGAAGCTGATCCGGGAATCCGGCCTAATGCCTGTCACTTAAGGCATTGACCTCTTGGTGGCTTGAGCTAAAACGGATTCATGTTCAAAACATGAATCCGTTTTTTATTATGGCTCTCCAACTTGACCTGGACTATACGG
>NZ_JCASIE010000016.1:0-117520 GCF_059685865.1 Telluria sp. ZB4P36 | reverse complement strand
CTCGGCATGCCTCGCCTCACTTAACCTCAACTACTCGAACCGCCCGGTGCGGACCCGCATGCCGGGTGGTGTGGGAGGGGACCGGCCAGACAACTGGCCGCCCCTATCCCGATTCGTGGCTTTTGAAATATCATGTTGGATATGCGACACTTTGCCTTTGCGCACTCAACCAGCAGGCACTACCGATGAAATTTGTTTCGACCATCGCCGGCATCATCCTGTTCGTCCTGTTCTTCGGCTTCGCCCTGAAGAACACCCAGGAAGTCGACCTGCATTTCTTCCTCAGCTACGAACTGCGCGGCCCGCTCGTGCTGATGCTGCTGGCCTTCTTCATCGCCGGCGCCGCACTCGGCATCCTGGCGCTGACGCCGACCGTGTTCCGCCAGCGCCGCCAGACCTCGCAGCACAAGAACACCATCCAGGCCCTGCAGAGCGCAGCCGGTACCGGCAACGCTCCGCCGGCGCCGGATGCCGTGAACCCGGCGCAGAAACTGGCGCAATAAGCGCGCTTCGGCGCTCACACAGAACAAGAACACATGGAATTCGAAATCTGGATGCTCCTCGGCATCCCATTCTTCTTCGGCCTGGGCTGGATCGCCGCCCGCGTCGACATCAAGGAACTGGTCTCCGAATCGCGCAGCCTGCCGCGCGGCTACTTCAAGGGGCTGAACTACCTGCTCAACGACCAGCCGGACAAGGCCATCGATTCCTTCATCGAGATCGTCAAGCTCGACCCGGAATCGGCCGACATGCACTTCGCCCTCGGCAACCTGTTCCGCCGCCGCGGCGAGATCGAGCGCGCCATCCGCGTCCACCAGAACCTGCTGGCGCGTCCGGACCTGCCGAGCGAGCAGAAGGCGCACGCGCAATATGAGCTGGGGATGGACTACCTGAAGGCCGGCCTGCTCGACCGCGCCGAGGAAACCTTCAACCTGCTGGTCGACACGCCCTTCGAGGTGCAGGCGCGCCGTGCGCTGCTCGAGATCTACCAGCGCGAAAAGGAATGGCGCCGCGCGATCGACGTCGCCGTCGGCCTGCAGGAATCGGGCGCCGGCGCGCGCCAGAAGGAAATCGCCCAGTTCTATTGCGAGCTGGCCCAGGACGCCCTGGTGCACCTGCAGCCGAGCGATGCCATGCAGCTGCTGGACAAGGCCCTGCAGGCCGACCGCTCCAGCGTGCGCGCCACCATCCTGATCGGCGACGCCCAGCTGGCCCAGGGCGATACCGAAGCGGCCCTGGTCACCTGGCGCCGCGTCGAACACCAGAGCGTGCCGCACGTGGCCCTGGTGGCCCAACGCCTGATGGACGGCTACCGCAAGGTGGGCCGGCCACAGGAAGGCGTCAACCTGCTGCGCGCCTACCTGGCCGAAGCCTCGTCGATCGACCTGATCGAGGTGGTGTTCAAGGCCGTGATCGAACTCGACGGCGTGGAAGCTGCCAAACAGCTGGTGATCGAGGAACTGCGCCGCAATCCGACCCTGCTGGGCCTGGACAAGCTGCTGGAGGCGCGCCTCATGGACGCCCCGGCCCACGTCTGGGAAGAGCTGTCGATGGTGAAGAACCTGGTGCAGCGCTACACCCAGAAGCTGGCGCGCTACCAGTGCAGCCACTGCGGCTTCAAGGCGCGCCAGTTCTACTGGCAGTGCCCGGGCTGCAGCCGCTGGGAGACCTACCCGCCGCGCCGTACCGAAGAACTGAATGTGATGAACTGACTCGCAAACTGATGACCCACCCGATCCCGAGCCGCCTCCTGACGGCAGACAGCTACCGCCGCGAGGCGGCCCCTGAACTCGCGAGCGTGCGCCTGCTGGTGGTGGGCGACGTCATGCTCGACCGCTACTGGTTCGGCGACGTTTCGCGCATCTCGCCGGAAGCGCCGGTGCCGGTGGTGCGCATCGAGCGCCGCGAGGAGCGCCTGGGCGGCGCCGCCAACGTGGCCCGCAACGCCGCCGCGCTGGGCGCGCATACCGGCCTGCTGGGCGTGACCGGCAACGACGAAGCGGGCGACGAAGTCGAGAAGCTCTTGCAGGGCGCCGGCATCCACAGCTACCTGAAGCGCGACGACGCGATCTCCACCATCATCAAGCTGCGCGTCATCGGCCGCCAGCAGCAGATGGTGCGCATCGACTTCGAGGACGCGCCCACCGAGACCGTGCTGCGCGACAAGCTCGACCAGTTCCGCGCGCTGCTGCCCGACTACGACGTCGTGATCCTGTCCGACTATAACAAGGGCGCGCTGGTCAACGTCGCCGAGATGGTGAAGGAAGCCCGCGCCGCCGGCAAGATCGTGCTGGTCGACCCGAAGGGCGACGATTTCTCGCCCTACCAGGGCGCCAGCATCCTGACCCCGAACCGCTCGGAGCTGCAGCGCGTGGTCGGCGGCTGGAAGACCGAGGAGCAGCTGACCGCGAAGGCGCAGAACTTGCGGGTCGAACTCGGACTGGAGGCGCTGCTGCTGACGCGTTCGGAAGAGGGCATGAGCCTGTACAGCGCCGACGAGGTGCTGCACGTGCATGCCGACGCCCGTGAAGTCTTCGATGTCTCGGGCGCGGGCGACACCGTCATCGCCACCCTGGCGGCGATGCTGGGCGCCGGCGCGCCGCTGGCCGAAGCCCTGGCCACCGCCAATCGCGCGGGCGGCATCGTGGTGGGCAAGCTGGGCACGGCGACCGTCACCCGCGAGGAACTGTTCCCCGGTTGAGCTTGATCAAGCCGAGGCCGTCAACGGTGGCCGGGCGGCTTCGTTAGGGCAGGATGGATGGCGCCGCCGTCCATTTTGTGAACCTACGGAGAACCATCCATGATCAAGAAACTGATGCTTGCTGTTGCCGCGCTGGTCGCCTCGACCGGTTTTGCCTTCGCCCAGGTAGACGTCAACAAGGCCGACGCGGCTGCGCTGGACGGCGTCAAGGGCGTGGGGCCGAGCATGTCGAAGATGATCCTCGACGAGCGTGCCAAGGGCGAGTTCAAGGACTGGACCGATTTCCAGGACCGCATCAAGGGCGTGAAGGGCAAGAAGGCCATGAAGCTGTCCGAGGCCGGGCTGGTGGTGAACGGCAAGCCGATGGATGCCGCGGCTGCCAAGCCGGCGAAGGCGGAGAAGACCTCGGCCAAGGCGGATGCGAAAGCCAAGCCTGCCGAGCAGAAAGCAGCGATGTAAACAGAAAAACCCGCGGCGACGCGGGTTTTTTAGTGGTACGCAGGCTTACTGGCGGATGCGGACGTCGACGTTCACTTCCGGATCGCGCCGGTCATAACGGTCGTAGTCCGGGTAGTAGTTCGAATTCGCAGGGTAGTAGCCTTGCTGCACCACCGGGCGGTCATAATGGCGGTCGTCATAGCGGCGGTCCGAATAGTGGCGATCCGGGCGTTTGCACTTGCGCTTTTCCTTGTAGTCGCCGTCCTTCTCCCATTTCCGTTCGACCTTGCAGTTGCCGTCCCAGTATTCCTGCTTGTACTCGCGGCCATGACGGCCTTTGCCGCTTTCATCTTTCCTGACATGGCTGTTTTTTTCATGATGGGGCTCCCTGATCTCTATGGTCCCATTCTAGGCGAGCCCGGCCGGCGTTCCGGAGCGAGCCTTGGCAAAGGGTGTCCCGAAAATGCGATGCTCAGGCATGAATCTTCCTCAGTGGTCTTGGCGCGGAAAATCATAGCCGATTTCCCACCGCTTTCCTGCGTGCGCACCCCAGTAACTGTATTGACTGACACCAAGCAATTCGCATGAGAAGATGTGCATGTCATCTGCACTTCATAATCCAGAAAGGTACTCATGCCTCACGCCCGCATTTCATCCTCCCTGCTCGCTGCACTGCTCGCCGTGACCGCCGGCTCGGTGGTCGCCGCACCCGCAACGCCGGCCACCCCGGCTGCGCCCGACATCAAGCGCCAGCAGCCCCAGATCAACAAGATCCTCGCCGATATCTCGCCCAAGCGCATGGAAGCCTATGTCGCCAAGCTGGTGAGTTTCGGCACCCGCCACACGATGTCGGAAACCGAATCGGAAACGCGCGGCATCGGTGCGGCGCGCCGCTGGATCAAGGCGGAACTCGAGCGCTGCGGCGCCGGCACGCCATTGCAGGTGTCCTTCGACAGCCACATGGCACCGGTTTCTGCCCGGATCTCGCGCCCGACCGAGATCGTCAACGTGGTCGCCACCCTGCCGGGCACCCAGGAAGCCTCGAAGGACCGCATCTACGTGGTCAGCGGCCACTATGATTCGCGCGTCAGCGACGTGATGAACTACACCGCCGACGCTCCGGGCGCCAACGACGACGCCTCCGGCACCGCGGCCACCATGGAACTGGCCTGCGTCATGGCCAAGCACAAGTTCGATGCCACCATCGTCTTCATGGCGGTGGCGGCCGAGGAGCAGGGCTTGCTGGGCGCCCGTCACTGGGCCACCCAGGCACGCCAGAAAAACCTGAACATCGCCGGCATGTACACCAACGACATCATCGGCAGCTCGCGCGCCGACAATGGCAAGGTGGACAACAAGCAGGTGCGCCTGTTCTCGCAGAGCATTCCCGCGACCAAGGAAATGAGCGAGACCGTGCGCCAGCTGGTAGCCACCGGCGGCGACAGCGACTCGCTCTCGCGCCAGCTGGCCCGCCATACCAAGGAGCAGGGCGAGCGCTACGTGAAGGGCTTCAAGGTCTCGGTGATCCACCGCGCCGACCGCTACCTGCGTGGCGGCGACCACATGCCTTTCCTGGAGCAGGGCTACGCGGCGCTGCGCTTCACCGAGCCGGCCGAGGACTTCGCGCACCAGCACCAGGACCTGCGTACCGAAAACGGCAAGGTCTACGGCGATTTGGTCGAGTTTAATGATGTCGACTACATCGCCAAGGTCGCAAAAGTAAACGCCGCCGCGCTGGCCTCGCTGGCACTGGCCCCGGCCGCGCCGCAGAACGTCAAGCTGCGCACCGACAAGCTGACCAACGACTCGACCCTGGTGTGGCAGGCGAATGCCGAACCGGACGTGGCGGGCTACCGCATCGTCTGGCGCGAGACCACCGCTTCCGACTGGCAGGGCGCCAAGTGGGTCGGCAATGTCACCGAGGCGACCATCGACCTGTCGAAGGACAATGTGTTCTTCGGCGTGCAGGCAGTCGACAAGGACGGCAACGTGAGCGTCGCCACCTATCCGCTGCCGCAACGCTGATCCGGCAGCTCCCGGACCGGCCCGCCGGGGCCGGTCCCATACGCCTCCTTGCTGTCCGGATTAGAATAGCGGTTTAGGAAATCGCGAGAGAGCAAGGAATGGCTTACAAGACCATCGAAGACACGATCGGCAATACCCCGCTGGTACGCCTGGTGCGCCTGCCCGGCGCCGACGCGGCGGCCCGCAACAACATCATCCTCGGCAAGCTCGAAGGCAACAATCCGGCCGGTTCGGTGAAGGACCGTGCCGCCATGTCGATGCTGCGCGGCGCGGAAGAGCGCGGCCAGATCAAGCCGGGCGACACCCTGATCGAAGCCACCAGCGGCAACACCGGCATCGCGCTGGCCATGGCCGCCGCCATCCGCGGCTACAAGATGGTGCTGCTGATGCCGGACAACCTGTCGATCGAGCGCCGCCAGAGCATGGCGGCCTACGGCGCCACGATCATCCTCACGCCGAAATCGGGCGGCATGGAATACGCGCGCGACATGGCCGAGCAGATGCAGAAGAACGGCGAGGGCATCATCCTCGACCAGTTCGGCAACCAGGACAATCCGCGCGCCCACTACGAGAGCACGGGTCCGGAAATCTGGCGCGACACCGAGGGCCGCGTCACCCACTTCGTCAGCGCCATGGGCACCACCGGCACCATCATGGGCGTGTCGCGCTACCTGAAGGAGCAGAATCCGGCGGTGCGCATCGTCGGCGCCCAGCCTGAAGAAGGCTCGTCGATCCCCGGCATCCGCAAATGGCCGGAAGCCTACCTGCCGAAGATCTACGACAAGGCACGCGTCGACCAGGTGGAGCCGGTGAGCCAGGCTGCGGCCGAACAGATGGCGCGCCGCCTGGCGGCCGAAGAAGGCATCTTCTGCGGCATCTCGGCCGCCGGCGCCTGCGAAGTGGCGCTGCGCATCTCGCAGACCGTGGAGAACGCGACCATCGTATTCGTCGTGTGCGACCGCGGCGACCGCTACCTGTCGACCGGCGTGTTCCCGGCCTGAGCCTCGGCCTATTGCCAAATAAAAAAGCCATCCTGACGGATGGCTTTTTACTATGTGCAACTTTTTGCACGCCCGGATGCAAGGCCCACCGCGGCGCTTGCGCGCCGCGCGCCGATTACGCCTCTTTTGGCGCGGCGCCTTCCTTCGGCTTGAACTGCTTGTCGCTGATGCGGAACTTGGCGCGGCGGTCGCCCATGAGGTAGCGCAGGTCGCGGATCGACAGGTCGCTCACTTCGTGCATGCGGATCAGCAGCGAGGCGCCGACCGGCAGGCGGTGGTGGCGGATCTTCGAGATCACCGGCGGTGCGACTTCCAGCGCGCGCGACAGGGCAGCGTCGTTCTTCAGGCGCAGGTTCTCGATCAGGGTGTCGAGCAGGCGGTTCGGGTTGTACTGCAGGAGCTCATCGGACTCCGAATCGCTATTCATATCAATGCCGACTTGGTTTGTCATGATTCAATATCCTATTTTGGGTTGGGCGGAGCCCCATGCGGCCCTCGGCTCCATGCTTCGGTATTATTTCGTAATTTTCTATTCAATTGTACAACTAATTTCTTATCTGATACTTAATGGCAATAAAAATCAGATGAACTCGCTTAGGATTGTTGTCTCATCGCAACAATAGCCTCAATGCAATTCTCTCATAATCTCACTGAAATATTAATTGTTTTTTGATTAATCAGCAGTGTATAGCCAAGGGGCTTTTAGTGCCGCACGGTATGAAAAACCCTGACATAGATGCAAGAAAAACGGGAGTATGAGGGGAGGGGGGGTGTTTCTGCAGAGAATCTGCACAATACGAGCCTATACCCCCGGGGGGTATAGGAATGCCAAGGCCGCCTAGAAGGGGAGAAAAGACGGGAAAGAAGTTACAAATCGATACAAACTTTCCCGCGAGGCAATGTTTAGCCGCCGCGCGAAGCGCGCACGGCGCGGCCGAGCTCGATTACCGACATCGCATAAAAATAACTGCGGTTGTACTTCGTGATGGCGAAGAAATTATCGTTCGCCACCCAGTACTCGGTCGGCTCGGCGCCGTTCTGCAGGTCGACCAGCCCGTACAGACGCTCGGCCGGCAAGGCAGCCTCGGTGACGACGCCGGCCGCGCGCAGTTCCTCGGGGCGCAGGGTCGCGGCCAGCCCGCGCCCGAGCAGCGGTTCCCAGGCGCGGCTCGGCGACACCTCGGCCGGGGTGGCCGGGTTGCCGCGGTACTCCGGGTTCCAGCCATGCTGGATCAGGAAGTTGGCCACGCTGCCGATCGCATCTTCCGCCGAATTGCGCAGGTCGATCTGGCCATCCGCATTGAAATCCACGCCGTACTTCAGGATACTGCCGGGCATGAATTGCGGCATGCCGACCGCACCCGCGAACGAACCCAGCAGCGAGAACGGATCGAGCTTGTGCTCGCGGGCGAACAACAGGGTTTGCGCCAGTTCGCTGCGGAAGAAGGCCATGCGGCTGCTGCGGTTCGGCGTCTCGGGGTAGGCGAAGGCAAGCGTCGCCAGGGTGTCGAGCACGCGGAACTTGCCGGTATCGCGGCCATAGATGGTCTCGACGCCGATGATGCCGACGATGATCTCGGCCGGCACGCCATACGCCGCTTCCGCGCGCGCCAGCGCCTCGGCGTTCTCGGTCCAGAAGCGCACGCCGGCGGCGATGCGGATCGGCTCGATGAAACGCGCGCTGTAGGCTTGCCAGTTCTTCGGCTTGCCCGGCGGCGCCGGCTTGACCAGCTGTACCGCCGAATCGATGAAGCGCGCCTGGCCGAACAGCGATTCCAGCCAGGCGCGGTCGAAGCCGTGCTGCGCGCTGATGTCGTCCATGAATGCGCGTACCGCCTGCCATTCCAGGAAGTTGTGGTGTTCGCCGTCGTAGTCGATCACGGCTGCGGCCGGGGCGGCCTTCAGCACCCGGGTCGACTTGATCGAGACGCGCTTGCCGGCCTTGCCCGCGGCCTTGGCTTTCCTGGCTTTCTTGGCTTGGGCCTTGGCCTTGGCGGGGCTCGACGCGGTGTGCGGATCCTTCGGGGCGGCGAGCGGCTGCCCGGCCGGGGCAAAGGCGATTGCCAGCGCGGCAAACAGGGGAACGATTTTCATCTGACTTGCGACAGTAATCTCTTCAAGGTAGCGGCCAGCTGCCGGGTGGCCGTTGGAGCCGGGCCGGGCTGGGGCGGCGCATAGCGCCAGGCGCTCAAGCGGCGCAAGAATTCGGCGGCGGCTTCGCGTGATGGCGGCGCCAGCTGTTGCGAGGCCGCGATCCGGGCCGCATAGGCGGTGGGCCCTTCGTCCGCTGCACGTGCCAGGCCCAGCTGGGCAAGGCGCTTGCATAGGGAAGAGTATACCGCCTCGATCGGATCAATTTCCCTACGGAGATAGAAAATTCTCGCCATCAGCAACACCAGGGCGCCAAGCATGATCAAGCCGGCAACGCGCCAGCCGGCCAGGCTCGCGCCCAGGATTTGCAGGAAGCCGCGCTGGCGTTCCGGCGTGTAGTTCAGCACCCACTGGTTCCAGCCGTTGTCGATGGCGCCGAAGGCATTGCGCACGCGTCCCAGCAGCGAATCGGCGCCGGGCTCGAACAGGGACAGGCCGCGCAGCGCATCGATGCCGAAGGGCGCCGGCGGCTTGACCGCGGCGGCGAGGTTGCGGCGTATCCGTTCCGGCGCCACGGCGGCGGTCGGGTCGACCCGCACCCAGCCGCGTCCGCGCAGCCAGACTTCGGCCCAGGCATGGGCGTCGGACTGGCGCACCGTGACGTAGCCGTCGAGCGGATTCAGTTCCCCGCCCTGGTAGCCGGTGACCACGCGCGCCGGGATGCCGGCCGCGCGCATCAGGAACACGAAGGCGCCCGAATAATGCTCGCAGAAACCGGCCCGGGTCCCGTAGAGGAATTCGTCGACCGCATGGCGGCCCAGCAGCGGCGGCTCCAGCGTGTAGCTGTAGGGCTGCTCGCGGAAGCGGCGCAGCACCAGTTCGACCCGGCGCGCCGGTTGCGGCTCCCTGCGCAGCGCCAGGCCGGCGGCCAGCGCCTGCGGGTTGTAGCCGTAGGGGAGCAGCAGCCACTGGTTGGGGTCGTCGAGCGCATCGCGACCGTCCAGCGCATAGTCCGGATAGGAGATCATCCGGTAGCGCACCCGTTCCGTCAGGGGCCGGTCCGTGCTCAGCTCGAGCTGGTGCGAGGCGCTCGCGTGGTAGCCCGGCAGCTCCGGCATGTGGCCGGCCATCTCGAGCGCGAACAGCCAGCGCGTCTCGGACGGCTCCAGCGTGATCTCGTAGCGCTGTGCCTGTCCACGCACGCTGACCGAGGTGCCTGATCTGGTGGCGATCGAGCCGCCGCGGGTCCAGGCCCTGCCGTCGAAGGCATCCAGCACCACCCCGCGCCAGTACAGCTGCGCCTTGGGCGGCACCGCTCCCTCGAAGCGTACACTGAAGGCCGGTTCGTCCGACATGGCCAGGTTCGACAGCTCCCCCGGCGCCATGCGCTCCGACAGGCCGGACTTGCCGCCGCTGCCGGCGCCGTCCGGCATGCCCCACAGCGGGCTGCCCAGGCGCGGAAACACGAAGAACAGCATGACCGTGATCGGCGCCGCGAGCAGCAGCATCCTGGCCCCCATCGCCAGCCGCGCCCCCAGCTTCGGCACGCTGCCGGTGAACTGGAAGGAGAGCTGGGTGGTGAGCAGGGCCAGTACCGCCGCCACCATCAGCAGGGCGGTGCCGATGCCCTGGGCGTAGAAGAAGTTGGTGAGCACCAGGAAGAAGCACAGGAAGATCACCACGTAGAGATCGCGGCGCGCATGCATCTCGAGCATCTTGAAGGCGACCAGCAGCACCAGCATGGCGACCCCGGCGTCGCGCCCGAGCAGGGTCTGGTAGCTGAACTGGATGCCCGCCATCGCGGCCACCGCGATCGGCAGCAGCACCAGGGTGGACGGCATGCGCCTGCCGCGCAGCGTGACCGCGGCGCGCCAGGCCAGCGTCGCCGCGCACAGCAGGGACACCCACAGCGGCAGGTGGGCCGCGTGCGGCGCCAGCACCAGCACCGCGCTGCCCAGCAGGAGCAGGGTGTCGGCCTTATCTCTCGGTAAGCGGGGCAGGGAATGCAGGAGCTTCATGCCGGCTCCTTGATGCCGTACAGGGCCAGCGCGCGCAGGCAGGCCGCCTGGTGGGCGGCGCCGTTGCCGGCGTCGTAACGGAGCGCGCCGAGGCGGAAGGCATAGGGCAGGGCGCGCTGTTCGGCGTCCAGCACCCAGCGCGTCATGCGCGACAGGCGCAGCTCGAGGTCGAGCTGGAGGGGCAGGAGCGCGAAGTCGAGGACCAGCTCATCGCCCACGCCGCCCTCGAAATGCTTGGTGACGAGCTGTCCGCCGAGCGCCGGATCCAGCCGCGCGATCTGGCGCCAGGCCAGCTGGCGCGGCGAGTCGCCCGCCTGGTAGCTGCGCACGCCGGCGAAATCGTCATGGCCGCCGGCACGGCCGCTCCCGACGGCGTTGCCGCTCACGGGCAGCGGCGGCGCGCCTTCTTCCGGGCGCGGGTAGACCAGGGTCCGGGTGGCGGGACGCCAGTAGCTCCAGGCGCGGAACAGGCCGAGCGGGAAGCGGGTGGACAGCAGCACGCGCGCCGGCTGCAGCCAGCCGCGGGCGGCCGTGGGTACGCCCAGCAGCACGCTGGCGCTGCCGTGGGCGGCGATGTCGGTGACGTGGCGCGGTTCACCCTTCCTGCTCGCGTCCGCGAAATCGATCCAGACGCCGTAGCGCGCCAGCCCGGTGCGGTTGGCGATGTGCAGCTCGAACTGCGCTTCCTGGCCGGCGAAGACGGCCGGCACGCGGCCCTGCTGCAGGGCCAGGTGGGCCAGGTTACGGTAGGTGAAGACCATGTCCACCAGCGCGCAGGACAGGATCAGGAAAGTGAGTGCGAAGCCCAGGCCGAGGCTGTAGTTGATGGAACCGATCAGGAGCACCAGCACCAGCACCGCGAAGCCGAGGCCGGCGCGCGTGGGCAGGATGAAGACGCGGCGCTGGCTCAGCACCACTTCGCCGGCGTCGAGCGTGCCGCGGCGCGGCAGCCACTTGCCGGTGGTGCGGCGCAGCCAGCCCCTGAATCCACTTGACGCGCCGCCCGCCATCTAGACCGGCACCGCTTTCTGCAGTTGCAGCACGAGGTCGCGGCTGGCCAGCGCCTGGCCGTGCGCCGCCTTGAGCGGGCGCAGGCGGTGCGCGCAGACCGGCACCAGCACGGCCTGGATGTCTTCGGGAATCACATGATCGCGCCCCTCGAGCGCGGCCCAGGCGCGGCCGGCCTGCAGCAGGGCGATCGCGGCGCGCGGCGACAGGCCCTCGGCGAACAGGCCGTTCTGGCGCGAGGCCTGGGCCAGCGCCTGCACGTAGGTGACCAGCGAGGCCGAGGCGTGGATCTCCTTGAGGGCGCGCTGGGCCTGGGCCAGCTGCTCCGGCTGCATCGCCGGCGCCAGGGCCCGCAGCATGGCGCGCCGGTCCTCGCCCATCAGCAGCGCGCGCTCGGCGGCGGCATCCGGGTAGCCCAGCGACAGGCACATCAGGAAGCGGTCGAGCTGCGACTCGGGCAGCGGGAAGGTGCCGACCTGGTTGGCCGGGTTCTGGGTCGCGATCACGAAGAAGGGCTCGGGCAGGGCGCGGGTGACGCCGTCGGCGCTGACCTGGCGCTCTTCCATGGCTTCCAGCAGGCCGGACTGGGTCTTGGGCGTGGCGCGGTTGATCTCGTCGGCCAGCAGCACCTGGGTGAAGATCGGGCCGGGGTGGAATACGAAGCCGTTGGTCTCGCGCTCGTACACCGAGATGCCGGCCACGTCGGCCGGCAGCAGGTCGCTGGTGAACTGGACCCGGTTGAACTTCAGGCCGAGCGAGATCGCCAGCGCGTGCGCCAGCGTGGTCTTGCCGACGCCGGGCAGGTCTTCGAGCAGCAGGTGGCCGCCCGCCAGCAGGCAGGTCAGGGCCAGGCGGACCTGCTGGTCCTTGCCGACCACGACCTGGCTGACCTGGCGTGCGGCGGCATGCAGTTGATTGAACATGGTTGGGTTCCGGTGAACTGTTCGGAGCGGAGCCGGGCGCTCCCATGGTAGATTAGCGCCATTGGCAAGCTTTATACTCCGTCGGCAACAAGCCTTGGGGTCGATTCTATGCGAGAACGGCCGCCAAGGTGCGCTATGGATGAGCAGCCGCGGAACCAGCACACACGCGAGCACGATGAGCACAGCAATCTACAGCCACCCCGACTGCCTGAAGCACGAAATGGGCGAGTGGCACCCCGAATCGCCGGCGCGGCTGCGGGCGATCGACGACCAGCTGATCCTGGCCCGCCTGGACGGCCTGCTCGAGCAGCGCAGCGCGCCGCTGGCCGCACTCAGCGACGTCCTGCGCAACCACACGCCCGGCGCGCTGGCGCTGGTGCGCGACCACGTGCCCGCCGCGGGCGACTACTATCCGCTCGACGGCGACACCATCCTCTGTCACGACAGCTACCGGGCGGCGCTGCGCGCGGCCGGCGCGGCGGTGGCGGCGACCGACGCCGTGATCGCGGGCGAGATCGACAATGCCTTCTGCTCGGTGCGTCCGCCCGGGCACCATGCGACGCCGACCGAGCCGATGGGGTTTTGCTTCTTCAATAACGTCGCCATCGCGGCGCGCCATGCGCTGGAGGTGCACGGGCTCGAGCGCGTGGCCATCGTCGACTTCGACGTCCACCACGGCAACGGCACCGCGGACGCCTTCCGCAATGACCCGCGGGTGCTGATGGTGAGCCTGTTCCAGCATCCCTTCTATCCCTACTGCGACCCCGAGCCGATCACCGCCACCAGCGTCAACGTGCCGGTGCCGGCCATGTGCGACGGCGAGGCGGTACGCAAGCTGGTCCTTGAATACTGGCTGCCGGCGCTGCACGCGCACAAGCCGCAGATGATCTTCATCTCGGCCGGCTTCGACGGCCACCGCGAGGACGACATGGGCGGTATCGGACTGCTCGAGGCCGACTATGCCTGGATTACGCGCCAGGTGATGGCGGTTGCCAAACAATATGCGCAGGGGCGCATCGTCAGCTGCCTCGAGGGCGGCTATGCACTGTCGGCATTGGGACGCAGCGTGGTGGCGCACCTGAAGGTGCTGGCCGAGCTCGAGTAGCTTTCGCAGCCCCGGCGCGGAACGCAGTTCCGTTTCACCGCTCTAAGTCTCCACATGACAAAAAGGAGATCAAGGTGAAACCATTTGGGACTTTCTGCGCGTTGTGCCTGTTCCTCGTATCCGGCCTGGCAGCCGCGGCCAACTACACGCTCTGGATCAACGGCCGCGCCGGCGGCGCCGTCGGCGCCATCGGCAACTACAACGACTTCAGCTACTGGGGACCATCCTCCACGCCCGCCGGCGTCAACAAGAAGGCCGTCAACTGGGATGGCCGCAGCAGTATCGCCTCGCAGAGCGGCAGGGTGCGCGATGCGCTCGACTGCTTCTGCACCGGCAACAACTGGTGCTACATCGTCACCTACAGTGCCGGCGACCTGATGATGGGCTATACGCTGGCCAACTACGGCGGCTCGGCGCGCCTCAAGAAGAACGCCAGCCCGAACAGCAGCGGCGTGTGCGGCAACAGCGACGGGACCGCGCAGACCGGCTGGAACATCAAGTGGGTGCGCGCCGCGGCGGGGGCGGCCGGGGGCTCCGAGCTGTCCGACGCCGGTTCCTGGACCACCTCGGAGCCGCTGGTGCAAGACCTCAAGACCAGCACCGCGCGCGCCATGTACAACCACAACGACACGCGCAACCTCTGGTTCTACATGTACGCGGGCGCCCGGGGCACGGCCTATTCCTTCATCCTGCCGGGACAGGACGACGAGGTGATCGCCTACCACAGCGCGGGCGGCGTCTCCGGCAGTTCGGGCGGCGCCTACTGCAACCCGGGCGACTGGTTCTGCAATGACCTGACCTACGGCACCGCCAACAACCAGGGCGGCCGGGCCAAGTGGAGCCACCATTCGGTGCTGTTCCGGGACGATGGCGAGGACTACAGCCACTACCTGAACGGCAACTGGGGCGGCATCGTCGGCGTCGTGCGCAATGCCGTGGTGGGCAGCGCACAGTAGCGTCCGCGCCACGCTTGCGACAAGGGAATGCAGCGCTCGCCACACTCCTGAGTGTGCGGTTTGACACGTCTGTATGCCAGGCGTAGTGTCGAACTCAGCCATAAGACCGATGGCCACGACTATCATTAAGGAGAAGACAGTGAGACGAATCCGCATTCTGTGTGCGCTGTGCCTGATGTTGGTAACAAGCTGGGCGTCCGCCGCGAACTACACCCTCTGGGTCAATGGTCGAACCGGTGGCGGGGCGATCGGCAACTACAACGACTTCACCTACTGGGGCCCGTCCACGACCGCGGCCGGCGTCAACAAGAAGGCCGTCAACTGGGATGGCCGCAGCAGCATCGCCTCGCAAAGCGGCAAGGTGCGCGATGCCCTCGACTGCTTCTGCACCGGCACCAACTGGTGCTACATCGTCACCCACAGCGCCGGCGACCTGATGATGGGCTACACCCTGGCCAACTACGGCGGTTCGGCGCGCCTGAAGAAGAACGCCAGCCCCGGCAGCGGCGGCGTATGCGGCAACAGCGACGGCAGCACGCAGACCGGCTGGAACATCAAGTGGGTGCGCGCCGCCTCCGGCGCGGCGGGCGGCTCGGAGCTGTCCGACGCCGGTTCCTGGACCACCTCGGAACCGCTGGTGCAAGACCTCAAGACCACCACCGCGCGCGCCATGTACAACCACAACACCACCCGCAACCTCTGGTTCTACATGTATGCGGCCGCCAAGGGCACCGCCTACTCGGGCATCCTGCCGGGCCAGGACGACGAAGCCGTCGCCTACCACAGCACCGGCGGCGTGGCCGGCAGCTCCGGAGGCTCCTACTGCAACCCGAGCGACTGGTTCTGCAACGACCTCACGCTCGGCACTGCCGCCAACGAGGGCGGCAGCGCCAAGTGGAGCTACCACTCGGTGGTCTTCCGTGACGACAGCGAAGCCTACAACCACTACGCCAACGGCAACTGGGGCGGGATCGTGGGCGTCGTGCGCAGCGCCGTGGTGAACAGTGCCCTTTAAGTCGAAAAATGCGCTGGTCGGGCTGGGCGTGGCGAGCATCGCTGCGCTCGCCCTGTGGCTCGGGGGCGGCGGGCGCGAGGCGGCGCCGCCGGCGGCCTCCAGCCCGCCGCCGTCCGGCCCGCAGTTCTTCGGCAAGCTCGCATCCAGCCAGGGCCTGGCAATCCCGGACGAACGCGCCGAGCTCCGCCGCCAGCTGCTGGACAACGTCCAGCTGACCGACCATACCTATTGCAGCTACCGCGAGGGCAGCAAGTACCCGATGGAGTCGCGCCCGGCCGCGCAGAACCCGGACCAGCTGCACCCGAACCAGCCCGTCACCGAGATGAACCCGATGCGGGTCGAAGGCGGCGGCACGAATACCAGGGTGTTCCTGCAGACATCGCAGTCGCGCGTCTACCTCGCCGCCGGCGAAGCGGCCGCCTTCTCGCTGCGCGCGGTGGACGCCCAGGGCGCCACCGTGCCGGTCGTGATCACGCGTGCGGTGGCGGCCGGAATGACCTACGGCGCCAGCCGCCCGACGCCGCAGGTGGCCGTGCCCTTCGCGGACGATGGCGGCGGCGCCGACCCGGTGGCCGGCGACCATGCCTACGCCGGCATCCTGGCGCCGGGCCAGACCGGCCTGGCCGGCTTCCACGGCACCATCCGCCTTGAGGTAGGCTACAGCGCCGGCGGGCGCAAGGGCTTCGCCCTGTTCGACGTGATCTACACGCCGGTACTGCCGGCCAGCTGGACCGGCCAGGTGCGCGAAGGGCTCGACCAGGGCTCGCTGGCCTTCTACCTCGGCCTGGACGTGCGCCAGCCGGGCCGCTACGTGGTCAGCGGCCGGATCGACGATGCGCGCGGCCGGCCGTTCGCCCTGGCCACCTTCAACGAGGTGCTCGGGGCAGGCGCGCGCGAGGTGAAGCTGACGGTATTCGGCAAGCTGATGACGGATGGCGCGCCCGCGCTGCCGCTCCGGCTGCGCGACGTCGACGGCTACCTGCTGCGCGAAAACGTCGACCCCGACCGCCTGCTGCTGCCGCGCCTCGAAGGGCAGGTGTTCGCCAGCCGCACCCAGTCCCTGAAAGGCGTGTCGGACGCGGAATGGGAGAGCGAAGAGCGCGCGCGCTACATGGCGGAATACGCGAAGGACCGCGCGGCCGCCAGACGGCAGCTGGCTGCATTCGAGCCGGGCCAGCCGCTGCCGCCGAGCGCCTGCCCCTGAAAACGTTCAGGCGGCAGTGGCGCCTTCGTGCAGGACGGTGCGTACCGCATGCGCCAGCTCGTCGCGGCCATAGGGCTTGCTCAGCAGGCTGACGCCTTCGGCGAGCTTGCCGTCGTGGATGACGGCATCTTCGGTATAGCCCGAGGTGAACAGCACGCGGATCGCCGGATGGGCGGCGCGCGCCAGTTCGGCCAGCCGGGTGCTGCTGGTAGCGCCCGGCATGATCACGTCGGTGAACAGCAGGTCGATGCGCGCGTGCTGTTCCAGCACCGTGCGCGCCTCGTCGGCGCCGGCGGCGCTCAGGATGCGGTAGCCGAGTCCCGACAGCATGGCGGCGACGTTGGCGCGGATCTCGGCTTCGTCGTCGACCACCAGCACGGTTTCGCTGCCGCCCACCGCCTCGCCCGGCTGCGCCGGCTTCTTGTCCACCGCCGATGCCGGCGTGCGCGGCAGCAGGATGACGATGGTGGCGCCCTGGCCCGGTTGGCTCTCGATGTCGATCTGGCCGCCGCTCTGCTTGACGAAGCCGTAGACCATGCTCAGGCCGAGGCCCGTTCCCTTGCCGACTTCCTTGGTCGAGAAGAAGGGCTCGAAGGCGCGCTGCCTGACTTCCGGCGTCATGCCGCAGCCGGTGTCGGCGAAGCTGATCTGTACCGCCTCGCCCTCTGCATGCACCAGGTTGCGCACGCCGATCGTCAGGCGTCCGCTTCCTTCCATTGCGTCGCTGGCATTCAGGGTCAGGTTGAGGATGGCATTCTCCAGCTGCTGCGGATCGACGATCACGTTCCAGGCATCGGCATCGATCTGCAGCGCGATGTCGATGCGTTCGCCGACGGCGCGCTTGAGCAGCACGTCCATGTTGGACAGCACCTGGGCCAGGCTGGTGGGCGCCGGCTGCAGCGGCAGCTTGCGCGCGAAGGACAGCAGCTGCGAGGACAGGCGGGCGCCGCGCCGCACCGCATCCTGGGCCGAGACGCAGCGCGGCAGGATCTTCTCGTTCCCGGCCGCGAACATCCTGATCAGGTCGAGGTTGCCGCTGATGATGTGCAGGACGTTGTTGAAGTCATGCGCCACGCCGCCGGTGAGCTTGCCGATCGCTTCCAGCTTTTGTGCGTGCAACAGCGCGTCGCGCGCCTCTTCCAGCGAGCGGGTGCGTTCGGCAACCAGGGACTCGAGGTGCAGCTGGTGGCGCTCCAGCTCCTCCTTGGCCTCGGCCAGTTCGCCCGCATTGAGCGCGGCGTTCAGGTAGACCCGGTTCACTTCCTTCATGTACAGCGCCAGCATCACCAGTGCCGACACCAGCGCATTGATGCGGCCGACGTACCAGCCGATCGACAGGCGCGCGCCGCCGGCCATGGTGATGGCATTGTCGAAGGCGAGGGCCAGCATCGCCACCCCGAGCCAGGCGCTGATCGGCGTGGCGAAGCGGGTCGCGCGCCACAGCATGAACAGCGCCAGCATGATGATGGCCTGGATCAGCGGTGCATAGCCGGTGCGGGTGATGGCGCTGAAATCGCCGCCGCTGTCCATCGGCGGCAAGGCGTCGTGGAACACGGTCACGGCGACCAGGGTCGCGCCGAGCGCGGCGCAGGTCAGCAGGACGCAATGCAGGAAGCCGCTCTCCGCGCTGGCCACCTGCGCGCCCGGCCGGCGCAGCTCGGCGAGCGCGTAGGCGAACAGCATGCCGCTGGCGCCGATATGCCAGAAGAACCAGAGCCAGATCGTGGTCTGGGCGCCGCCCAGCAGGCGGGTGTCGGCGACGAAGGCGTTCGGCAGCGACAGGAACTGCGCGAGCAGCACACCGGCCGTGTAGATGCAGCCGCCCCACAGCCACAGCATCGCGCGGAGCCGGGTCTGTTTGAAGTAGCCGTGGATCAGGTAGGCGGCGACCAGGTAGGCGCCGATCAGGGCGGTCTGGTAGGAAGGCACGAAGGCGGGGATGTTCGGCCACTTGTGGGCCGCCAAGGGCATCAGGCCGGCGCTGACGATGCCGATGAGCACGGCGGCCAGCATGGCCTGGCGCTGGAAGGGAGCGAGTGCGGACTGCGGGGGTGTCGTCCGCAGGCCGTCGAAAGTGGATTGCATGGGGCTTCCTGCGCGTTGCCTGAGGGAAGTCCCGAGAATAGCATTGTTTATCTTGCTTGATAGAAATTGTGTCGTTAACCAGACAGCAGCGGGAAACGATCGATGAAGCAGGCCGCACCGATCATCGCGCACAGCACGCCGAACGCGAACCAGCGTCCCAGCGACTTTTTCGGCGGGAGCGCGATCGCGGCCCAGCGCGGCGTTTTCCTTGGCAGGTGGTGCATGATGCATCTTCCGGATGCGGCCCAGCGGGCGGAAACGCCAGTCTGCGCCGATGCGCTGCAAATACATTGCATTGAATCAATAGACTGTCGCTTCAGGCCTGCTGTTTTTTCCCGATCCGGCCGCCAGCGTAAAATAGCGGCTTGATTGAAGTATTTAAGAAAGCACAGCATGTCGATACAATGGTTCCCGGGGCACATGAATGCGGCCAAGAAGGAAGCCGCCGAGCAGATGGAGAACACCGACCTGGTGATCGAAGTCCTCGACGCCCGCCTGCCCGAGGCGAGCTGCAACCCGCTGGTTGAGCAACTGCGCAAGTTCCGCCAACGCCCTTGCCTGAAGATCCTGAACAAGACCGACCTGGCCGACCCGGCCGCAACGGCGGCCTGGAAGGCCTATTACGACGCGCAGGAAGGCGTGACCGCCTACCCGATGACGACCAAGAAGCCGGCCGACGTCGCGCGCATCCCGGACATCTGCCAGTCGCTGGCGCCGCACCGCGGCGTGCCGACCAAGCCGCTGCGCATCATGATCATGGGGATCCCGAACGTCGGCAAGTCGACCCTGATGAACGCGCTGCTCAAGAAGCGGGTGGCGAAGGTGGGCGACGAACCGGCCGTGACCAAGACCCAGCAGAAGCTCTACCTCGGCAAGCACATCGTGCTGGTCGACACCCCGGGCATGCTGTGGCCGAAGATCGCGATGGCGAGCGATGGCCTGATGCTGGCCGCCAGCCACGCGGTCGGCTCGAATGCCCTGATCGAAGAGGAAGTGGCGGAGTTCCTCGCCAACTCGCTGCTGGAACGTTATCCGCAGCTGCTCACGGCCCGCTACGGCTTCAAGACCGAGGGGCTGGACGGCATCGCCGTCATCGAGAACGTGGCCCAGCGCCGCGGCTTCCGCGTGCGCGGCGGCGAATTCGACTACGAGAAGGCGGCGCACGTGCTGCTGCACGACTACCGCACCGGAGCGCTGGGACGAATCAGCCTCGAAACGCCGGTCAGCCGCGCCGCGGCGCTGGCGCGCCACGCGGAAGAGATGGCGGAAAAGGCGCGGATCGCCGAAGAGAAGGCAGCGGCAAAGGCGGAAGAGGCGACGCGCGGCAAGCGCGGGACCTGACGCTTTATCGCAGGGTGGACTGTCTTACGCCGTCTACCCCACGTACTTCCAGACCGGAACCGGATCAGCGTGCCTGCATGTCGCGCGCCAGTTCCATCAGGCCGAACAGGCGCGCACAGCGCATCCAGGCCAGCGCCAGCACCGCCAACTGGGCCAGCAGCAGGCCGCCGAGCAGGCTGCCCGCGCCCAGCGCCGGGACGTGCAGGCGCGCCAGCGCCAGCGCGGCCGCGAGCAGCAGGCCGAGTGCGGTGAGGCCCAGGTACAGGCCCAGCACCGCGAAGGGACGCTGCACCAGCAGTCCGAGGCCGTCGCACCAGGCCAGCACCGCCGAGCTGCGGCGGCGGTCGAGCGCCTGCACGGCGCGCCCCAGGTCGAGCGAGGCGTGGGCCAGCAGCACCAGCAGGCCTGCCACCAGTGACGCACCCATGACCGCGCCGTCCGCCTGGCCGTCGGCGGCGTCCAGCACCAGCGCGCCGACAAAGGCGGCGACGCCGAGCGGGACCACGGCCCACAGCAGCATGCGCAGCAGGCGCCCGTATTCGCGCACCCCGCCGGCGGCCAGGGCCGCGAAGCCGAGCGCCGCCGGCGCCCGTGCGGCAGTGATGGCCGCGCCGGTGAGGAGGGGCGACAGCAGCAGGGTCAGCACGAGCGCGACGCCGCCGCCGCCGGCAAGGGCCGAGGCATGCCGGGTGTGCAGGCTCATGACGTCGGCGATGGCGACCAGGTCGAGGCGCCGGGCCAGCGCCGCAGCGTGCACCGTATGGTCGAAGGCGGCGCCCAGCATGGTCCAGAGCGGCAGCGCGGCGGCCAGGGTGGGCAGCAGCAGCCCCAGCAGCCAGAGCAGCATCAGGCGCCACTGCAGGGCAGGGCGCAGCGACCGCAGCAGGCTGTTCCCGGCAGCCGGCGCGGCCTGCGCCTGCGTCGGTTCGAAGGTGGCGGCGGTTGTCGTCATACGGTGGCGATCAGGGACAGGATGAGTTGGAAGAAGGCTGCCGCATCGGCCGTCCAGCGGGTCGATGCGCTGCGGTCAGGCGCCATGGCACGGCTGTCGTCGAGTTTGTTGACGTCGAGGTAGTGAGCGCGGCGCGGATCCAGTTCGGCCGACACGGCGCGCGCCGGCTTGACCCAGCTGAAGCTGCGCCACTTCTCGTCGGGCGAGGCTGCGTTCCACGCGACCGTTTCGCTGCTGCCATCCGCGAAGCGCACCACCAGCGTCTGCGGCACGGCGGCGCCGTCGCGGCGCAGGGTCACCTCGGTGCGCCACGGGAAGGGGCCGAGGCCGTCCCTGGCCTTCGGGTTCCCCTTCTCCCACTCGGCACGCAGCTTCGCGATACGCTCCTCCACCGCCGCGCGCGATTCTTCGACACGCTTGCCGTTCACGACACGGGTGCCGGCGAGCGGAAGTTCTTCCTCGCTCGTCAGCTTGGCCACACGGTCGTCCACGCGCGCCGTGGCATAGATCTGCTTCGCGAAGACATCCTCGACGGCGGCGCGTTCGCCGCTGCCGTCGGCGAGCGCCTCGCGCAGGTCGGCGACGCCCGGGTGGCGGAATTTCCAGCGGCGGTAGTATTCCTTGAAGCCGCGCTCCATCGCCTCGCTGCCGATGCGTTCTTCGAGGTCGCGCAGCACGACCGCGCTGCGGGTGTACACGGGGCCGATGCCCTGCAGGCGCCGCCAGGCGTTCTGCCCCGGCGCGTCGGCGGGCCGGTCGCGCGGCATGACCAGGCGCATGCCGTCGAAGCCCTCGAAGGCCGGATCGATGCCGATCCGCTTCAGGAAGCCAGTGGCCGGATAAATCTGCTGGCCGCGGTCGCGCATCATGCGGCTCTCCCAGTACGAGTTCAGGCCTTCGTCGAGCAGGGGTTCCTCGAACTCGTTGCTGGCCACGATGCCGTAGAAGTAGCCATGGCCGAATTCGTGGATCGTCACCGCGTCGAGATCGAAGGCGGCTTGCGTGTTCGGCGCCACCTCGGCATGGCCGGAGACGGTGAAGAAGGTCGGGTACTCCATGGCACCGGCTTCTTCCGCGCCTTCGGGCGGAATCACGACGGTGAGGGTGCGGTAGGGATAGGGGCCGAGCGCGCGCGAGAAGTAGGCCAGCGACTCCTTGGCCGCCTTCATCGCCGGCTTGGCGCTGGCCTCGTACTCGGGCGGATAGAGCACCTGCACGGTCACGTTGGGGCTGCCGGGACCGGTCCAGGTCTCCACCAGCGGGCGGGCGCTGCGCTTGTCCGCAGTCCAGGCGAAGTCGTGCACGTCGTGCTGCAGGTAGCGGTGGGTGAGCATGCCGTTCTTCTCGACGGGCGCGCCCTGCAGTTCGCCGGTGGCGCCGACCGTATAGCCCTGCGGGACCGTCAGGCTGACGTCGTAGCTGCCGAAGTCCGAATAGAACTCGGAATCCAGGTGGAACTCGTGCGCGTTCCAGCGTGGTGCCGTGGCGCCGCGTTCGCCCGGCAGTTCGAGCACCGCGATCTTCGGGAACCACTGCGCCACCAGGTGGAAGCTGCCGTAGTAGCCGGTGCGCGCGATCACGCGCGGCAGTTGGGTGCTGAAGGCCATGTCGAGCGTGGTGGAGGCGCCCGGGGCGACCGCTTCGGGCAGGTCGAGGCGCGCCACCGTGTGGTCGGTGGCGGGCCCCTGGTCGGGCTGGACGAAGCGCCACGCGACCCGGGCGCCGCCCTGGCTGACGCCCTGCAGGCTGATGTGGCCCCATTCGCCGTCGCCGGTGCCGACGCCGCTGCGGAAAGCCTCGCCGCGCCGGCGCTGCTCGGTGAAGAAGCTGCTGCCTTCGCCGGCGAAGGCGTTCATGTAGAGGTGGACGTAGACGCTGCGCACCTCTACCTTGCTGCGGTTGCGCCAGGTGAGCTGCTGGCGGCCGCTGACCACGTGCCTGACCGGGTCGAGGGTGGCGGCGATGCGGTAGCTCACCACGCGGTCGGACAGGGTCGCGTGGTCGCCGCTGCGGATGCCGCCCCAGGCGTCCGGGCTGCTGGGGACGGCGACGGCGGCGGCGTCCGGTGCCGCCAGCGCGATGCCGTCGAGCGAGGGCGGGACGGCGGGCGCCGGCGCGTCGGCCCAGGCGAGCCAGGCGCCGCCTACCCCGAGCGCCAGCAGCGTTGCCGCGAGCACGTCGTGCTTCCATCGGATCTGCATGCAAAACTCCCTGTTTTGGTATGAGCGCGACTATATCCAGAAGATTATTAAACTTCCAAGCTTTTAGGATGGAAACGCAAATAGGGCGACAGAAAGCGCAAAAAGCTTGTCAGGTTATAATCTCGGGGTTCTGGTGCCCGCGCATGCCCTCCGCATGCGCAGTTAAACGGGAAACACGAGGCAAAGGCGCTGCGCGCCTACGCCGAGGTGTGCTGCCCCCGCAACGGTGAACAAGCATCGCTACTCTCCCGAGAGCGATAGGCCACCCCGATAACCACTGTGCATCGCATAGGAAGGTGGGGCGGTCCGTCTTGCAAGCCCGGATACCGGCCAGACAGGTGGAAGCGCCGACGTGTTCATCGCCTGCGGCTTCCGTTGAAACCGGTGTGCGGGGACGCAGGCCGGTGCCATTACCGAGAACATCCACATGAAATTTGCTGTCGTACCACGCAGCGCGCCGGCGTTCAAGCCGCTCGCGCTGGCCTGCGCCCTGTCGCTGTCCGTCCTTGCCGCCGATGCGCTGGCACAGGAAGCCCTTCCCTCGATCGTCGTCACCGGCGCGCGCTTCCCGGCGCAGACGGCCGCCGCGCCGATCGGCGCCACCGTCATCACCGCCGAAGACATCCGCCGTGCCGGCGCCACCGACGTCAATGCCGCGATCCGCAAGGTCGGCGGCGTCTACGGGCGCCAGAGCCTCGATGCGTCGCCGGACTTCGCGCTCGACCTGCGCGGCTTCGGCTCGAACAGCGCCCAGAACCTGGTGATCCTGGTCGACGGCGTGCGCCTGAACGAGAACGAACTGAGCAACGCGGTCCTGTCCAGCATTCCGGTCGATACCGTCGAGCGCATCGAGATCCAGCGCGGCGGCAGCAGCGTGCTGTATGGCGAAGGTGCGACCGGCGGCGTGATCAACATCATCACCCGCCGCGCCGGGGCAAGCGGTACCCACGGTTCGCTGTTCGCCGAAGCCGGGCGCTTCGATGCCCACGACCTGCGCGGCTCGCTGAGCCATGGCGCCGGTCCCTGGTCGCTCGACGTCGCCGTGGCAGACCGCGGCACCGACAACTACCGCAAGAACAGCGAATTCAAGCAGAAGACCGCCAGCGGCGGGGTGCAATACAGCTATGGCGCGGGCCGCGCCGGCCTGCGCTTCGAGCGTTCGGAACAGGACGCGCGCTTCCCCGGCTCGCTGACCGAAGCCCAGTACCTGGCCAATCCGCGCCAGACCCTGACGCCGGACGATTTCGGCACCCTCGACACCGACCGCTATACGGCCTTCGTCGAGCACCGCATCGGTGCGGTCGAACTGGCCGCCGAGCTGTCGCGCCGCGAGCGCGAAGTCGAAGCCAGCTACTTCTACATGTTGGGCGGAACCAAGGTCGCCTCGCATTCGCGCTACGACGCCAGCCAGACCCAGTTCTCGCCGCGCCTGCGCCACACCGCCGCGCTGGGCGACAAGCGCAACGAACTGGTGGCCGGCCTCGACCTGGTGCGCTGGGAACGCCAGACCAGCTCCGATTTCTCGCGCGGCGCCGCCGAGCAGGATGCCAAGGCCGTCTACCTGCGCAACGAGATCCTGTGGAACGCGCCCCACAACGCGCGCCTGGCCATCGGCGGCCGCCACGAGCGCTTCACCAAGGACTACTCGGATCCGCTGGCCTTCCCGCCGGTGCTGAACGAGCACCGCAAGCAGTCGATCAATGCCTGGTCGCTGGAAGGCAGCATCGACGTGCTGCCGCAGGTAACCGTGTTCGCCAAGGCCGGCCGCAGCTACCGCATCGCCAACGTGGACGAGAACAGCCTGCGTTCGGGCCCTGAGGTGCTGGCGCCGCAGACCTCGCGCGACCTCGAGCTGGGCGTCAGCGCCGGTTCCGCCGTGCGCCAGATCAGCGCGCGCCTGTTCCGCCACCGCCTGAAGGACGAGATCTTCTACGATCCGACCATCGGCTGGGGCGCCAACACCAACCTCGACCCGACCCGCCGCCAGGGCATCGAAGTGGAAGGGCAGCATGCGGTTACCCGGGACCTGCGCCTGAGCGCCAAGTGGCAGCGCGTGGACGCCGAATTCACCGGCGGCCGAGATGCTGCGTACCCCAATGCCGGCCGCGAGATGGTGCTGGTGCCGAAGAACGTCGTGACCCTGCGCGCGGCATGGACGCCTGCCGGCGGCCACAGCGCCGACATCGGCGCCCAGTGGGTGGACAGCCAGCGCTATGGCAGCGACTTCAGCAACAGCTGCGGCGC
Source organism: Telluria sp. ZB4P36 (assembly GCF_059685865.1). Classification (NCBI taxonomy): domain Bacteria; kingdom Pseudomonadati; phylum Pseudomonadota; class Betaproteobacteria; order Burkholderiales; family Oxalobacteraceae; genus Telluria; species Telluria sp. ZB4P36. The sequence goes on along the minus strand of NZ_JCASIE010000016.1, from coordinate 92,212 downwards.
GCGCATCCCGTCGTATACCACGCTCGACGCGCGCTACGCCTACCGCGTTGGCGGCTGGGAAGCGGCCGTCAGCGGGCTCAATCTGGCGGACCGCCAGTACTACAGCAATGCCTTCGGCTGCCGTTCGGGCATCTACCCGAGCGACGGCCGCCAGCTGAAGCTGTCGCTGCGGTACGCGTTCTGATGGATTCGCCCCGACTTGCCGCAGCGGCGCTGCTGGCGCTGGCAACTGCCGGCGCCGGGGCCGCGGTGACCGTGGTCGACGATGCCGGCCGCCGCGTCACCGTGCAGCAGCCGGCCCGCCGCGTCATCTCGATGGCGCCGCACGCCACCGAGCTGCTGTTCGCGGCCGGCGGCGGCGCGCGCGTGGTCGGGGCCATGAACTACAGCGACTACCCGGAAGCGGCGAAGACCATCCCTCTGGTCGGCAGCAACAGCGTGATCGACATGGAGCGGGTGCTGGCCCTGAAGCCCGACCTGGTCGTGGTCTGGCACAGCGGGAATACGGCGCGCCAGATCGCCCAGATCGAGTCGCTGGGCGTGCCGGTCTTCCACAGCGAGCCGCGCAAGCTGGCGCAGGTGGCCGACAACATCGAGCGCCTCGGGCAGCTGCTGGGCACCGGCCCGGCGGCGTCCAGCGCCGCTGGCGCGCTGCGCGGGAAGCTGGCCGGGCTGGAAGCGCGCTACGGCGGGCGTTCGCCGGTGACGGTGTTCTACCAGATCTGGGACCAGCCGCTGTACACGCTCAACGATGCGCAGATTGCCAGCGACGCGATCCGCGTCTGCGGCGGGCGCAATGTGTTCGGCGGGCTCAAGGTCGTCGCGCCGGAGGTCAGCCTCGAAGCGGTGCTGGCGGCCGATCCCGAGGCGATCATGGCGGGCAAGCGGTATGATCCGGCCAATCCGGGACTGAAGCTGTGGGAGCCCTACAAGAGCATGACGGCGGTGAAGCGGGGCAACCTGTTGACGGTGAATGGCGAACTGCTGACGCGGCCTGGCCCGCGGACTGTCGAGGGCGCCGCCTTGCTGTGCGAGGCCCTGGACGGGGTGCGGCAGCGCCGGCCCCGCGTTTCCCCCGCGTTAATTCCGTAAGCAAATGCAAAATTCAGCCCTTCCTCAGAATCAAGGGCGAAAAAAGTGGTAATCTCCCGGCGTTTGCTCAATCACTTGTGAAGGAAACCTATGCGTTCTCTGCGTTTTGCCCTCATCGCCGCCACCATGGTCGCCAGCACCGCGTTCGCGTCGCCTGCCGACCCGAAGAACGGTGTCGACTACCAGACCCTGAGCGCGCCGCAGCCGGTGCAGGCAACGGGCAAGAAGGTCGAGGTCATCGAGTTCTTCGCTTACCACTGCCCGGCCTGCAACATGCTGGAGCCGGCCTTCAACGGCTGGATCAAGAAGCAGGGCGACAACATCCACGTGCGCCGCATCCACCTGCCGTTCCAGGGCCCGGCCGATCCGGAAGCCCACCTGTTCCTGACGCTCGAAGCGATGGGCAAGCTCGACCAGTATCACCACCGCGTATTCCAGGCCGTGCACGTCCAGCGCCAGCGCCTGATGAAGGATGAGCAGATCATCGAGTGGGCAGTGAAGAACGGCCTGGACCGCGCCAAGTTCATGGAAACCTGGAACTCCTTCGGCGTGACGACCAAGCTGCGCCGCCTGAGCCAGATCTCGGGCGCCTACAAGGTCTCCGGTACCCCGACCATCATCATCGACGGCAAGTACGTGGTGTCGCCGAGCCAGGTGGCCGAGGCCAACAAGATCCAGGACGTCGGCCAGATGCTGCAGGCCACGACCCAGGTCATGGACGCTCTCGTCAAGAAGGCGGCTGCCACGAAATGAGCAATGACGTCGAACGCGAAGTCCTCAAGATGTACGATGGGTCCCGGCCCAACGAGGACGACCTGTTTGAAACCAGCAATGTGAACCACGTGGCGTGGTCGCTGGCGGTGTTCTTCGCGGGCTTGGCCGTCTGGCTCGCCATTTGCCTCGTCAATGCCGAGAACCAGCGCTACGCCCTGATGACCAACAAATGCCCCGATCCGCTCTTCAAGGGCGGCATCGACAAGGCATGTCTCGTGACCGTGCGCTCGCGCGACCACTGGTGGGAACACCTGTGGTACGGCGTGACCCACGTGCGTGCGCGGCCCGAGCAGGGCGGCCGCTGATCCTTTCTAGCGCTGGCCCTGTGCGGTCAGCGCCTTCCTTTCTTCCAGCGACAGCACCTGCACCGGTTTCACCGGCTCGTCGCTGTCCGGCCGGAAGAAGGGATTGTTCCTGTATCCCCCTCCCAGGCGCGCCTTCATGAGCATGGCGCCGACCTTGACCACCACCCAGGCCGTACTCAGGCCGCTCGAGGCGACCGGCTTCGTGGCCGTCGCCGTCTGGGTCCGGCAGCGCAGCGGCCCGAGCGTGCGCGCGAGTTCCGCATCCGGCGCATCCAGGCAGGCCCGCACCAGCCCGACGTAGGACGTGCGCGGATCGCGCGGCGTGTTGCCGACCGGCGTATGGCAGCAGCTGGCGTACCAGCGGTACAGCCCCTTGGGGCTGAGCGACATGCAGGCCAGGTGCTCCAGGCCGGCGTCGAAGCGCACGGCCGCGGGCAGGGTGGCGGCCACCTCGGTCCCGCCGGCCTCGTCGAGCACGCCGCTGGCGAGGAAATGGCCGTAGGCCTGGCAGTCCTTGCAGTAGCACACCGCGCGCGCGGCCACGCGCGTCTCGGCGACCTGGCCGCGCAGCTTGCCGCAGCGGCAGCGTAAGGCAATACTCATTGTGTACCTCCGTCGAGGACCATCGTGTAATGCTCGACGGTCGGGAAAGGATCGTAGAAATGGTGCAGCAGGGCCTTCCACTCCTGGTAGCCGGGCGAGCCGCGGAAACCGATGGTATGGTCTTCCAGCGTCTGCCAGTTCACCAGCAGCACGTAGCGGTTCGGCCGCTCCAGGCAGCGCTGCAGCTGGTGGCTGGCATAGCCCGGCATGCCGGCGATGATGCCGGAGGCCCGGCGGAAGGCCGCTTCGAAGGCGTCTTCCTGGCCGGGCCGGACGTCGAGGGTGGCGACTTCGAGGATCATGGCTGTGCCTTGCGTTTCGATTGCAGGGTAATGGTGTTGCGCCCGCCGCCCGGACGGTCTTCGCCCGTGCTCGTATTGCGCAGGCTGAATTCCTCGGTGCGGCTGTCGTAGGAGATGTATTCGCCTTCGGCCTCTTCGGTCTGGAGCCCGCCGAGGGTGCGCCTGACCTTCGCCTTCGACATCAGCTTGACCATGGCCGAACGGTCATCGTACTCCACGCGGTCGGCTTCGCCCTCCATCCAGCGTTCGCCGGGGCCGTCGGCCTTCTGGCGGAAGCGCACCTTCTTGCCGGGATCGGCCTGCAGCAGGATGCGCTGGTAGCCTTCCGGCGACTCTTCGACGCGGCCGCCGTCGGCGCTGATCGTCAGGGTGCCGCGCGTCAGTTCCACCCCGCCCGCGACCATGAAGCTGCGGGTCAGGCTGTTGGCATCGCAGGAGCGGCAGCTGATCTGCGTCGGTTTATAGGCATCGGCCTTCTCGGCCGCCGCCTGGCCCGCCGCGGCAAGCAGCACCGCCAAAAGGATGGAGCGTTGCATGGCTGGTCTCATGGGTTGTCGTCTCAGGCGGGCAGGGTGATCAGGAAGCGCGCCCCGCCCAGCGGCGCGCTGTCGGCGCGCAGGCTGCCGCCGTGCAGCGCCACCGCCTTGCGCGCGATCGACAGGCCGAGGCCGAAGCCGCCGGTGGCGCGGTCGCGGCTGCGGTCGAGCCGGTAGAAAGGCTCGAATACCTTGTCGCGTTCCTCTTCCGGAATGCCGGGGCCGTCGTCGTCCACGGTGATCTCGACGCCGCCGGCGCCGCGCGTGGCCGACAGCAGGATGCGGCCGGCCGCATATTTCTGGGCATTGCGCAGCAGGTTGCAGACCGCCCGCGCCAGCAGGCGGCGGTCGAGTTCGAGTTCGCCCAGGTCGTCGCCGAAGGCGCAATCGAGCGCATGCGGGGAGGGCGGCAACATCTCGGTGCATTCGCGCAGCACCTCGGCCAGCGCGGTGGGCGCGACCTGCAGCTTGCGTGCGCTGTCGAGCTTGCTCATGTCGAGCAATTCATTGACCAGGGAATTCAGTTCGTGCAGGTCGCCCTCCATGCCCCGGATGCGCTTGCTCAGGTCCGGATCCTTGGCGCGCGCGTCCAGCAGTTCGAGGCCGAATTCCAGCCGCGCGATCGGGGTGCGCAGTTCGTGCGACACCGAATGCAGCAGGCTCTTCTGCGCTTCCAGCAGGTCTTCGATGCGGTCGGCCATGTGATTGATGCGTTCGGCCAGCGGGTAGATGCTGGCCGAGGGCTTCATCTGGGCGCGGGCGGTCAGCTTGCCGCTGCCGAATTCGTCCGCCACGCGCGACAGCGACTGCAGCCCCTGCCAATGCGCGCGCGACCACAGCGCGATCGGCAGCAGCAGCGCCACCGCGACGATCACGTAGCGCAGCGCTTCCATGATGAGCGCCTGCTTGACGTCGACCGGCAAGTTCTGGGCGCGCAGCACTTCCTCGTGGCTGCCGATGTAGCGCTCGCCCTCCAGGTCGACGCGCCGGTAGAAGCTGCGTGCGGCGGGATCCAGCACCAGCTCGCCGCGGTCCAGCAGCGCGCGCCGGCCGGCGGGCAGGGCCTGGCGCGCATCGGCCAGCGGTACCAGGTCATAGCGCACGTCCGACACGATGCGCACATTGTTCAGCCGCACCAGCCACTCGTCCGGCGGCGCCTGGTCGACGTATTGTTCAAGCAGGAAAATCTGGGCCGCCGCCTGGCGGCGTGCGATGTCCTCGAGCGGGTCCCCGAACAGCCGGCTGAAGGCGAAATAGATCACGAAGGTAGCCGCCGTGATCGACAGCATGACCAGCACGAAGAAACGGAAGAAAATCCGGTTCACGTGCCCATCCTGCATAACCGGCGGTGTCGAATTGCTGCCCTACACATAGTATCTCCTTGACAGCATTGTATAGGAGCAAAGGAAGCTTGGTTAGCCCCGCCGGCCTTACAAATTGATGACAATTCATCGACAGTTCGAGGGGGAATGCAAGGCGGCGATTTCTTACTATGCTCAACATCAGGTTCAGGATTATCTGGTTTTCCGTTTGCCCGCCTGATATGCGAGTGTCGGCGGGTTTTTTTATTCCTAAGGAAGCGATCGGTGGAGAAGAAGAAAATGAGCAAGGTCGGACGCACTCTCATCACCGCCGCCATGGCCGGCGTGACCCTGGCAGCCTGCGGCGGCGGTGGCGACACCCCTGCCGTCATGCGCAACCAGCAGGCAGGCATCGTCGTCGGCGAGCCGAATGGCGGCGTTCCGGTCGTTTCCGAGTACATCAAGATGGCGCAGGAGGCTTCCTGCGCATCGACCCGCAACAAGCTCTTCCTGGTCGACGGCAAGTACGTGCTGTGGGACCGCGCCGGCAATTGCGCCGACAATTCCTATGGCCAGGTCCTGATGGGCGCGACTCCGCAGGCCGTGCTGTGCTCGGCGGGCGACAGCATTGCCGGCCCGCGCACCGGCTGCACCGACGAGAGCAAGCGTGCGCTGTTCGACACCATGCTGAAGAATCTCGACAAGGCCGACCTCGGCCTGGGCGCCGGCCACAAGGTCGAGCCGGTCAGCTTCCTGCCCAAGTCGGACACCCCGGTCGCCTACAAGACCATCGTGACCGACTCCTTCTCGGGCGTCGAGGCGGCGCGCGAAGTCGTGATCAAGGACGCCGCCGCCTGGTCGGCCCTGTGGGCCGAACACAGCAAGGCCCGCATCGCCGCGCCCGAGGTCGATTTCTCGCGCGAGATGCTGGTGGCCGTATTCCTGGGTAATAACCCGGTCTGCGGCAGCTTCGACGTGGTGCACGTCGGCGCCAAGGACGGCAAGCTGCTGGTCGAATACGAAGTCCGCGACCTGTCCCCGGTGGCGCTGTGCCTGGCCGCCATTACCCAGCCGATGCGCGTGATTGCGGTGCCGAAGCTCGATGCGCCGGTGGAAATCCGCAAGATCGTCACGGACTATCCGAATTTCACGACTGTCGAGCCGGCGGTCCGTACCGCGATCCACAGCGAGCGCAACGTGGTCGTGCGCGACGAGGCGGCCTGGGCCACCCTGTGGGCCGAGCATGCGGGCAACGAACATGCCCTGCCGAAGATCGATTTCAGCAAGAAAATGGTGATCGGCGTGTTCCGCGGTCCCAAGCCGAGCACCTGCCACGGCGGCGGCGTCAGCTCGGTGGACTTCGAGGGCGGCAAGCTGAAGGTCGGCATCGTCGACACCGTGCCTGGTCCGGGCATCGTCTGCGGCATGATGATGGTCTACCCGGCCCACCTGATCGTGGTCAACCGCAGCGAGGCGCCGGTCGAATTCCTGACCCATGCTCGTACCCAGTAGTAACAATGCGTGAGAGTTTGGCTTGCCCGACGTAAAATATCAGGCTCGCCAAAACCGATTGTTGAACACATGAAAAAGCTCTTCGCCCTGGTCCTGGCTGTCTCGGGAAGCGCCGCCAGCGCACAGACGCCGACCACCAACCCGATGCCCGACGGCAGCCGCGACATGTATGCGGGGCTGGGCGTCGTGTCGGGCCCACGCTACGAAGGGGCGGACAGCAGGAAGACGAGGGCATTGCCGGTGCTTCAGGTCCAGTGGAGCAACGGCATGTTCATTTCGGGCATGAGCGCAGGGATGCACCTGTCCGCCAACCCGACGATCGAATACGGCCCGCTGCTGGCGATCCACCCGCGCCGCACCGAGTCGGGCACCGGTGGCGAGATCGGCGACGTCGCCGGCGCCAGCCTGCTGCCGACCGCGCTGCGCGCCTTCCCCGGCAACCCGCTGGCCGGGATGGAAGAAATCAAGACGCGCCCGGAAGCCGGCGCCTTCTTCAACTATTACCTGTCGCCGTCATGGCGCCTGACCAGCTCGGTGCTGGCCGGCGCCGGCAACGACCGTAACGGCGTGCGCGGCGAGATCGGCATCCAGCGCCTGGCCATGGAACTCGCGCCGCACCACACGGTGTCGGTGTCGGCCGGCCTGGGCTTCGCCAACCGCGCCTACCAGCAGTCCTATTTCGGCGTCACCGGCGCCCAGGCGGTGGCCAGCGGCAATCCTCCATACCGCCCGGACGGCGGCCTGAAGGACCTGCGCATCGGCGCACGCTGGAACTGGGTGCTGTCGCCCTCGTGGATGCTGACCTCCAGCCTGCAGGCCACCCGCCTGGCCGGCGACGCCCGCCATAGCCCGCTCGTCGAGCGGCCCACCAACCTGACGGTTTCGACCGCCTTCGCCTACCGGTTCTGATGATGCGACTCGCACACGCCACCGCATGCGTCTGCCTCCTGAGCACGGCCACCCTGGCCGCGGCACAGGTGCAGCCGCAGGCCTCGGAGTGGGCGAGCTACCGCGATGCCTACCGTACGGTGGTGGTGTTCGAAAAGTACGGCGGCGCCAAGAACCTGCTGCAGAACCACCTGCAGCTGCTGCCGCGCGAAAAAGGCGTCCTGGGTGAGGGCCTGCAACTGGTCCTGACCGGCAAGAGCGTACAGACCAGCCTGGCGCTGGATGCGCTCGGCCGCGGCGTGCTGCCGCTGATGAAGGCGGCCTACGACGAGAACGCCGTGCTGGCCCCCGGCCGCAGGATCGGGCCCTTCGGCCTGCGCGCCCGGGTGACGATCGCGCCGCAGGCCGACAATGTCTACGACACGGATGAGCTGCGCGCGGCCTGCGAACAGGCGCTGGCGTATGCCCGCCACGTCGACGCCACGACGCGCTCGCGCCAGTGCGTGGGGGTGCGCATGGTGTTCCCGAAGAAGGGCGTGGAGACCTCGGTCAAGCTGCGCCGTCCGGAGGGCGAACAGGCGCTCGCCGTCACGCCGGGACCGGCTTTCGGCGGCGACCCCGATGCCGACTTCCCGGCCGTGAACTACCGTTTCGGCGCCGAGCGCGCCCAGCTGATCACCTTCAGCGCGCCGCTGGCGATCGTGCCGTTGTTCGAGTGAGGCGCATGGCGGGCCGGGCGGCCCGCCGTCTCAATTCCAGGCCGACGGCGAGAACAAATAACCCTCGCCCCACACCGTCTTGATCTTCTCCGATTCCGCATCGTCGAACTTGCGGCGCAGCTTCGAGATGCAGTTGTCGATGCTGCGGTCCAATCCATCGAACTCGATACCGCGCATCTTCTTGAGCAGGGCGTCGCGCGACAGCACGCGGCCGGCCGCTTCGGCCAGCACCAGCAGCAGCTTGTATTCGGTATTCGACAGCACGCAGGGCTCGCCGCGCCAGACCACGCTGCGGTCGGTCGTGACGATGCGCAGCGCGCCGAACTGCAGCACGCGGCTGTCGACGCCGCCCTTGGCCTGGGCCGTGCGCCGCATCAAGGCGCGCAGGCGCGCCAGCAGCACGCGCGGCTGCACCGGCTTGTTCACGAAATCGTCGGCGCCCTGTTCCAGGCCCGAGACTTCGTCGTACGAGTCTTCGCGCGCGGTGAGGATCAGGATCGGCACCTCGGACATCTCGCGGATCTGGCGGCACACCACCATGCCGTCGAGTCCCGGCAGCATCAGGTCGAGCACGACGACGTCGGGCGACAGGGTCTTGAAACGTTCCAGCGCCTGGTCGCCGCGGGTGACCAGGTCGACCGCGAATTCGTAGCCAGACAGGTATTCGGTGACGAGCTCCGCCAGGCGCGCATCGTCTTCCACCAACATCACTCGGTACATGCTTGATTCTCCTTGGTCCGAGATTGTATCGAACTACCTGCTCGGCAGCACAGCCCCTACAAAGGGGGGACATTCGGATACAAGTGGTGACATGTATATCGCCGGGCCGACATCGTGTAAAGTTGGAATGCAGTAATGCCAACACGACCCTACACGGAGAATACCGGATGAGACCTGTACGCCGCCCGCTCGGGCTGACCCTGATTGCAACCCTGTTTGCCGCCGGCGCGGCCCTGGCCCAGGAGGCCCCCGTCGCACCCCCAAGCGCGATGGTGCTGGAGAACGTGCCGCCGGTCCGCGCCAGCCTGGCCAGCCAGGTGGCGAAGTACAACGAGTTCAAGCCGACCTCGTATGCGTCCTGGCACCCGACCAGGCTCGAGATGATCGTCTCGCGCCGCCACAACAACACGCCCCAGCTGTTCCGCGTGGCGAAGCCGGGCGCGCCGCTGGAGCTGATGACCGACTATGCCGAACCGGTGCGCAGCGCCCAGTATGAACCGCGCCACGGCAAGTTCTACGTGTTCGGCCGCGATACCGGCGGCAACGAGGTGTTCCGCGCCTACCGGCGCGATGTGGGAAGTGCCGACGCGATCCCGGTCACGCCGGACAACCGCCGCGTGCAGGACACCGCCTGGGCCAGGAAGAGCGGCAAACTGCTGTACGTGACGGTGCCGGTCGGCCGCCAGGGCTCGAACGACCAGATCACCTCGACCATCAGCATCGCCGATCCGCTGCAACCGGAACAGGCGCGCGTGCTGGCCGAACTGCCGGGCGGCGGCTGGGGCTCCTTCGCCTTCTCGCACGACGACAAACAGCTGGTGTACAGCGAGTACGTGTCGGCCAACGAATCCTATCTGTGGCTGATGGATGTCGCCAGCGGCAAGAGTCGCCGCCTGACGGAGAAGGGCGGAGAGAAGGTCGCCTACGGCAATGCCGTGTTCGCGCGCGACGGCAAGGGCGTCTACACGACCAGCGACCGCGGCTCGGAATTCCGCCGCCTGGTCTACATCGACCTGGCCAGCGGCAAGGAGACCGTGCTGACGCCGGAGATCAACTGGGACATCGACGACATGGACCTGTCCGAGGACGGCAAGCTGCTGGCCTTCGTCGCCAACGAAGACGGGACCAGTGTGCTGCGCATGATGCGCACCGCGGACCGCAAGCTGGTGGCCCGGCCCAAGCTGCCGATCGGCGTCATCGGCCGCATCGAGTGGCACAACAACAGCCGCAACCTGGCCTTGTCGCTGTCCTCGGCGCGCAGCCCGTCCGAGGTCTACAGCATCGATGCGAAGACCGGCGCGGTGACGCGCTGGACCCAGCATGAGAAGATGGACGTCGACATGAACAAGTTCGTCGAGCCTGCACTGGTGCGCTGGAAGTCCTTCGACGGCCGCATGATCTCGGGCTTCGCCTACCGTCCGGATACCGCCAAATTCCCGGGCAAGCGCCCGGTGGTGATCAACATCCACGGCGGGCCGGAAGGGCAGTCCACGCCGGGCTTCCTGGGCCGGAACAACTACTACACGGACGAGATGGGCCTGACCGTCATCTACCCGAACGTGCGCGGCTCGACCGGCTACGGCAAGAGCTTCCTGAAGCTGGACAACGGCAAGCTGCGTGAGGATTCGGTGAAGGACATCGGCGCGCTGCTCGACTGGATCGCCACGCAACCCGACATGGACGCCTCGCGCGTGGCGGTGGTGGGCGGCTCCTACGGCGGCTACATGACGCTGGCGGTATCGACCATGTACCCCGAGCGCATCGCCGCGGCGATCGATATCGTCGGCATCTCGAACTTCGTCACCTTCCTGGAACGCACCGAGAGCTACCGCCGCGACCTGCGCCGCGTGGAGTACGGCGACGAGCGCGATCCGGAGATGCGCAAGTGGATGGAGGCGACGGCGCCGGCCAGCAACGCGGCCAAGATCAGGAAGCCGCTGTTCGTCGTGCAGGGCAAGAACGACCCGCGCGTGCCCTGGCAGGAGGCCGACCAGATCGTGGCCACGGTGAAGAAGAACGGCACGCCGGTGTGGTACATGACGGCGAACGATGAAGGGCACGGCTTCGGCAAGAAGGCGAATGCCGATTACCTGTTCTATTCGACGATCGACTTCCTCAATACCTACCTGCTCAAGTAGCCGAAGTAGCGGTTGCGAGGTACTCGGCGAGTGCCTTGCCCACCTCCGTCGTACTGGCCGTGCCGCCCATGTCGGGCGTGCGCGGCCCGTTCACCAGGCAATGCTCCATCGCCCGCACGATTGCATCGTGCGCGTCCTTATAACCCAGGAACTCCAGCATCATCGCCCCCGACCAGATCATGGCGATTGGGTTCGCGATGTTTTTCCCGTAGATGTCCGGCGCCGAGCCGTGCACCGGCTCGAACAGCGAGGGGAAGCTCCGTTCCGGATTCAGGTTGGCCGAGGGCGCGATGCCGATCGTGCCGGTGCAGGCCGGACCGAGGTCCGACAGGATGTCGCCGAACAGGTTCGAGGCCACCACCACGTCGAAGCGCTCGGGCGACAGCACGAAGCGCGCCGCCAGGATATCGACGTGGTACTTGTCCCAGCGGACTTCCGGATAGGCCTCGCCCATGACGGCGAAGCGCTCGTCCCAGTAGGGCATCGAGATCGCGATGCCGTTCGACTTGGTGGCCGCGGTCAGGTGCTTCTTCGGGCGGCGCTGGGCCAGCTCGAAGGCGTACTTCAGGATGCGGTCGGTGCCGTGGCGGGTGAAGATCGCTTCCTGCAGCACCAGCTCGCGCTCGGTGCCTTCGAACATGCGGCCGCCGACGGCCGAGTATTCGCCTTCGGTGTTCTCTCGCACCACGTAGAAGTCGATGTCGCCCGGCTTCTTGTTCGCGAGCGGGCAGGGTACGCCCGGCATCAGGCGCACCGGGCGCAGGTTGACGTACTGGTCGAACTCGCGGCGGAACTTCAGCAGCGAGCCCCACAGCGAGATGTGGTCGGGCACCGTGTCGGGCCAGCCGACCGCGCCGAAGAAGATGGCCTCGCAAGCGTCGAGCTGCTGCTTCCAGTCGTCCGGCATCATCTTGCCGTGCTGGAGGTAGTAGTCGCAGCTGGCCCATTCGAAGTGGGCGAACTCCAGGCCGATGCCGAAGCGTTGTGCAGCCGCTTCCAGGGCGCGCAGGCCCTCGGGCATGACTTCCTTGCCGATGCCGTCCCCGGCGATCACGGCGATCTTGTGCTGCTTCATGGCTGGCTCCTGGTGCTGTTTGTATGCTGGGGATCAGTTTAGCAAGAAAACGCTGCGTTTATAATCCCCTGTTTCGTAGCGTGATAGAACACGAATCGTGAATAATCAAATCGAGAACGGCGACCTGCGGGTCTTTGTCGAAGCGGTCCGCAAGGGCAGTTTTTCGGCGGCGGCGGAAGAACTGGGGATGTCGGCGGCCTTCGTCAGCAAGCGCATCGGCGTGCTGGAAGCGATGCTCGGGGTGCGCTTGTTCGAGCGCTCGACGCGGCGTGTCGTGATCACGGAAGAGGGCGAGCAGGTCTACGCGCGGGCCCAGCAGATCCTGGAGCAGCTCGACGACATGCTGGACGACGTTTCCGAGCGGCGCCAGGAACCGGCCGGGCGCCTGCGCATCTGCAGCAGCTTCGGCTTCGGCCGCAACGTGGTGGCGCCGGTGATCGCCAGGCTGGCGGCGGCGCATCCGAAGCTGCAGATCCGCTTCGAGGTGTTCGACCGCCTGGTCGACACGGTGGCGGAAGGCTTCGACCTCGACGTGCGCATCGGCGAGGAGCTGCCGCCGCAGCTGGTGGCGCGCAAGCTGATGGACAACCACCGCATCCTGTGTGCCTCGCCGGCGTATATCGCGCAGCACGGCGTTCCCAAGTCGCTGAAGGAACTCGCGAGCCACCAGTGCCTGGCGATCAAGGAGCGCGACCATCCCTTCGGCACCTGGCGCCTGCGCGGCAAAGGCGGCGAAGAAGAGACCGTGCGGGTGGCGGGGGCGCTGTCGACCAACCATGGGGAGATTGCGCTGCGCTGGGCGGTGGAGGGTGCGGGCATCGTGCTGCGCTCGATGTGGGATGCGCGGGCCTATCTGGACGAGGGCAGGCTGGTGCAGGTGTTGCCCGAATACACCCAGCCGGCGAGCGTGTGGGCGGTGTATCCGCAGCGGCTGGCCGGGTCGGGCAGGGTGCGGGTGTGCGTGGATTTCCTGCGCCGGCACCTGGCGACGGCCTGAGATAAAAAAATGGCCCGCAATTGCGGGCCACTCTTCATGCGTGAACGAGAACAGCTTACGCCATGTTCTGGTTCGCGAATTCCCAGTTAGCGACATTCCAGAACGCTTCCAGGAACTTGGCGCGGGCGTTGCGGTAGTCGATGTAGTAGGCGTGTTCCCAGACGTCGGCGGTCAGCAGGGCCTTGTCCGAAGTGGTCAGCGGGGTGCCGGCGTTCGAGGTGTTGACGATGTCGACGCTGCCGTCGGTCTTCTGCACCAGCCAGGTCCAGCCCGAGCCGAAGTTGCCCAGTGCCGACTTGTTGAACTCTTCCTTGAACTTGTCGAACGAGCCCCACTTGGCGTTGATCGCGTCGGCGACCTTGCCGGCCGGTGCGCCGCCGCCGTTCGGCGACATGCAGTTCCAGAAGAAGGTGTGGTTCCACACCTGGGCAGAGTTGTTGAACACACCGCCCTGCGACTTCTGGATGATCTCTTCCAGGGACATGTTTTCGTACTCGGTCCCCTTGATCATGTTGTTCAGGTTGGTGACATAGGTCTGGTGGTGCTTGCCGTGGTGGTATTCCAGGGTCTCGGCCGAGATGTGCGGTTGCAGAGCATCTTTAGCGTATGGCAGTGCCGGCAGGGTATGTTCCATGTTCTATTCCTTGTGCGTTGGTTGGACGGGTTTTGTTCCAAAACCGCGCTATTCTAAACCGGATAACGCGATGTTGCATGCTTGGCCATTCAAGCGTTTTCATCCAGCGTGCTCTGCACGCTGGACACGACGATGTCGGCGCTGCCGCCCGCCAGCCTGACGTTCAGCTTGTTGCGCGCCTTGACCTGGGCCGGGTCGCGCAGCACCTCGCCCTTGACGTTGCGGACGATGGCATAGCCGCGCTCCAGCGTACGTTGCGGGTTCAGCAGTTCCAGCTGGGCGGCCAGGGCGTTCAGGGCGTCGCGCCGTCCTTTGACCGCGTTGCACAGGCTGGTGTTCAGGTGGCGCCCGTTGGCGATCAGTTGGGCGCGCAAGGTCCGCATGTCGGGGCGGTGGCGCATCCAGCGCTGCTGCAGCTGGGCCAGCACCAGGTTCCGGCGATTCACCGGCGTGCGCACCGCGTGGGTCAGCGCGGCCGCCATCGACAACAGCTTGACGCGCTGGTGGCGGATCTGCGCCGATGGGCTGAGCAGGCGGCGGCTGTAGTTGTCCAGGCCCTGGCTCGCTTCCGACAGGCTGCGGCGTATCGCGCGGCGCAGGTCCAGCGCGTCGGCTTCGAGCGAAGCCAGCCAGTCCGCGCGCGGCGTGGCCGCCAGTTCGGCGGCGGCGGTCGGCGTGGCGGCGCGCACGTCGGCGGCGAAGTCGGCGATGGTGATGTCGGTTTCGTGGCCGACACCCGAGACCACCGGGATCTGGCAGGCGTCGATGGCGCGCGCCACGCATTCCTCGTTGAAGCTCCACAGGTCTTCGATCGAGCCCCCGCCGCGGCAGACCAGCAGCACGTCGGCTTCCTGGCGGCGCGAGGCGGTCATGATGGCTTCGGCGATCTTGTCCGCGGCGAACTGGCCCTGGACCGGGGCAGGGTAGAGGATCACGCGCACGTGCGGCGCGCGGCGGCGCAGGGCGGTGAGGACGTCGCGCAGCGCGGCGGCCTGGGGACTGGTGACGATGCCGATGGTGCGCGGGAACAGCGGCAGCGGGCGCTTGCGCTCGGCGTCGAACAGGCCCTGGCTGGATAACTTCTCCTTCAGGCGCAGGAAGGCTTCATAAAGCTGGCCGACACCGGCGCGGCGGATGGTCTCGACATTGATCTGGTAGTCGCCGCGCGCGCCGTACAGGGTCACCAGGGCGCGCACCTCGACCTTGTCGCCTTCGCGTGGGTTGAAACCGGCATATTGCGCGCGGCTGCGGAACATGACGGCGCGCACCTGGGCGGCATCGTCCTTCAGCGTGAAATACCAGTGGCCGGACGCGGCGCGCGTGAAATTCGAGATTTCACCGCTGATCCAGGCCAGTGGAAAACTTCGTTCGAGCAGGCGCGCGACCTGCTGGTTCAGGGCCGTCACGGTCAGGACGGGTGCTGCCTTGTAGGCGGAGTCGGCGTCGGGTTGGAATTCCATGGCTGCGTCAGTGCTGGGGCAAAGCTGATGCTTATGTCATATCTTGGCGAAAACGACAAGCCTTCACCGCCAGGCGTGCGCACGCCAAGCGAAGTTGCCATTTTTCAATGCATTCTATTGGAAGGCTTTGAAATCAATGACTTGCAGAGGGGTCTTCAGGCATTCATACGACTTTATCCACAAAATCTGTGGGCAACTCATCCATAAGACTGCGGACTGCAAAACCGAAGAATAACGCGGGTGAGAAAATTCCAGCCGCGGCCATGCTTAAAAATGACGCTAGGAAATTTTATTGTTATAGATCAATGGCTTATCGGACCGAGCTTGCCTTTGCAAACAATGTTGTCCACAAAAAGTGTGCACAACAAGGTCTGGCGCAGACTGGGGCAGGGCAAACTGTGTTCTTAGTCATTTGCATCTTTCGCAGGCAGTGAGGAATGATCCCTTAAGAATCAACAGCTTAAGCCTGGGCATACAGGCTTCACCACATTCTTATCCACAAAAAATGTGCAGATCTGAATTTTCTTTGCCACCCTGTCTCTACAGCTGAATAAGTCATGCAGGAAACAGGATTCATGCACGCATTCCCTTGCTATATTGCTGAGTGATGAAATTTTGTGCAGCGCAGCTTTTTTGTTTTGGATCAAACACTTAGGCATCGGAATAGGTCCTTGCTCACATTTTTGTCCACAAAAATTGTGAGGAACCACACAGTGACCAGGCGTGAAGACTACATTGCCACACTGCCTGTTTTTTGCGCTGTGGAAATTTATCTTAGTAAATCAAAGACTTAGCAAGTCACGGATGCCATTGCGCACAATTTTGTCCACAGAATTTGTTCGTAACTGCGAACCCTTGAGCTGGATCAATACGAAACCCACATACCAGGAAGCATGCGCTTCTACCGGTGCTGTTTTCTTGCGCAGGCGCAGAATGTCCTTTGAAATCAACGCTCTTCCGCCAAGCCAAGGGCCTTGCGCACATTTTTATCCACAGAACTTGTGCAGAACCTTGCACGGACTGCACTTGCCGCACTGCTAGCAACTTGTTACATTGCTGAATTGATTTCTTTACCTCAGGAGTTTCTCTTGCTCGCTATTTTCCAAGCTGCAGGCTGGCCAATCTGGCTCTTGCTGATTGCCTCGATCGTCGCCGTCGCCCTGATCGTGGAACGCCTGATCTACCTGCGCCGCGAGAAGATCCTCCCGAAGCAATTGCTGGATGAAGTGATCCGCGTCTACCGCGCCGGCAAGGTCACGCCGGAAGTCGTGGACAAGCTCGAACACAATTCGCCGCTCGGCACCGTGCTGGCCGCCGCGCTGCGCAACGTCGACGCCCCGCGCGACGTGATGAAGGAATCGATCGAGGAAGCCGGCCGCGGCGTCGCCCACGGCCTCGAGCGCTTCCTGACCACCCTCGGCACCATCGCCTCGCTGGCTCCGCTGATGGGCCTGTTCGGCACCGTGGTCGGCATGATCGAGATCTTCGGCGCCCAGAGCCCGACCGGCAACAACCCGGCCCAGCTGGCGCACGGCATCTCGGTGGCCCTGTACAACACCGGCTTCGGCCTGGCCATCGCCATGCCGGCCCTGGTGTTCTACCGCCACTTCCGCGCCCTGGTCGACAGCTTCATCGTCGAGATGGAACTGCAGGCCGTGAAATTCGTCGACGTCGTGCACGGGACCCGCAAATGATGAACTTCCGCCGCGGCCGCCAGCGCGAGGAACCGGAGATCAACCTGATCCCCTTCATCGACGTGCTGCTGGTCGTCCTCATCTTCCTGATGGTCTCGACGACCTACAGCAAGTTCACCGAACTGCAGATCACGCTGCCGACGGCCGACGCCGACAAGGTGCAGGAACGGCCTTTCGAGATCAACGTCACCATCGACGCCAAGGGCAACTACACGGTGAACAACGTGCCGGTGTCCTTCCACAGCGTGGCCGGCCTGGCCGACGACCTCAAGAACGCGGCCCGCAGCGGCGGCCCCAACGGCCAGCCGGTCAAGGACCCGGTCGTGATCGTCAATGCCGACCAGTTCGCGATGCACCAGATGGTG
Source organism: Telluria sp. ZB4P36 (assembly GCF_059685865.1). Lineage (NCBI taxonomy): Bacteria > Pseudomonadati > Pseudomonadota > Betaproteobacteria > Burkholderiales > Oxalobacteraceae > Telluria > Telluria sp. ZB4P36. The sequence continues at coordinate 75,097 of NZ_JCASIE010000016.1, read as the reverse complement.
ATCAACGTGCTGGAAGCGGCGCGCGTGGCCGGTTACGACAAGCTGACCTTCGCCGCCCAGACCGGGACCAAGAAATAAGCAGCCTCGAATCGACCCTCACCCGCGCCTGGCTGCGCCGCGGCCCGCTGGCCCTGGCGCTGCTGCCGCTCGCGCTGCTGTTCCGCCTGCTGGCCGGCGTGCGCACGCTGCTCTACCGCCTTGGCCTGAAAAAGAGCGAACGCCTGCCGGTGCCGGTCATCGTGGTCGGCAATATCTTTATCGGCGGGACCGGCAAGACGCCGCTGACGATCTGGCTGGCCGAGGCGCTGCGCGGGGCCGGCATGCGTCCGGGCGTGATCTCGCGCGGCCATGGCGGCTCCGGATCCGCGCCGCGCGCCGTGACGCCGCAGTCCGATCCGGCTGAGGTCGGCGACGAACCCCTGCTGATCGCGGCCCGCACCGGCTGTCCGGTCGTGGTCGGACGCCGGCGTGCCGAGGCGGGCAGGGCGCTGCTGGCGGCGCATCCCGACGTCGACGTGCTGATCACCGACGACGGCCTGCAGCACTACGCGCTGGCGCGCGACATCGAGATCGTCCTGTTCGACGGCCGCGGCACCGGCAACGGCTGGCTGCTGCCGGCCGGCCCGCTGCGCGAGCCGTCTTCGCGGCGCCGCGATTTCACCGTGGTGAACGCCCCCGAGATCACGCCTTCCCTGGCGGCTGCGGTCGGCGGCGAGCCCTTCCGCATGCAACTGGCTGGCGGCTTTGCCGAACCCCTGGCCAGCCCGGAAGACTGCCTGCCGCTGGCCCGGCTGAAGGGCAGGTGCATCGTCGCGGCCGCCGGCATCGGCAACCCGGGCCGCTTTTTCGCCATGCTGCGCGCGGCCGGACTGGCGTTCAGGGAGCTGCCGCTGCCCGACCACCACGATTTCCTCGACCGTCCTTTCGACGGCGTGGACGCCGATGTCATCCTGATCACGGAGAAGGATGCAGTAAAATGTCGGCAACTTGATAACCTGAAGGACGATCCGCGCTTGTGGGTCGTGCCGGTGACGGCGCGGATCGACCCCGCGCTGGCCGAACAAATCGTGGAGAAATGTCGTGGACGCTCGACTGCTTGATATCCTGGTCTGCCCGCTGTGCAAGGGCCCACTCCAGTACGACAAAAAGGCGCAGGAACTGATCTGCAGCCCCGACCGCCTGGCATACCCGATTCGCGATGGTATCCCGATCATGTGGGCTGACCAGGCGCGCAAGATCGAGCCGGTATGAGCTTTACGGTCATCATCCCGGCACGGCTGGCCTCGACCCGCCTGCCGAACAAGCCGCTGGCCGACCTCGGCGGCAAGCCGATGGTGGTGCGCGTGGCCGAACGCGCGCGCGCATCGGGTGCGGCCCGCATCATCGTGGCCACCGACGCGCCCAGTATCCTGGACGCCTGCGCCGCCCACGGCATCGAGGCCTGCATGACCCGCGCCGACCATCCGTCGGGCACCGACCGCATCGCCGAAGTCGCCCAACAGCTGGGCCTGGCGCCGGACGACGTCGTGGTCAACCTGCAGGGCGACGAGCCGCTGATCGACCCCGGCCTGCTGGCCGCCTGCGCCGCGCGCATCCGCGACGGCGTGCCGATGGCGACCGTTGCCCACCCAATCCACGCGCTTGCCGACGTGTTCAACCCGAACGTGGTCAAGGTGGTGCTCGACAAGGCGGGCAGGGCGCTGTATTTCTCGCGCGCCACTATTCCGTGGCATCGTGACGCCTTCGCTGCGACCCAGGATTCGCTGCCGGCAGGCTACGCGCCGCTGCGCCACGTCGGCCTTTATGCCTACAGCAACGCTTTCCTCCAGGCCTACCCGTCGCTGGTACCGTCGCCGCTCGAAACCATTGAGGCGCTGGAGCAGTTGCGCGTGTTGTGGCACGGCTATCCGATCGCCGTGCACATCACGGACGGCGCGCCGCATGCCGGCGTCGACACCCCCGACGACCTGGAGCGCGTGCGCCGGCACTACGCCATTTGAAGCGATCTTTTGCGTATCTGTGCCACATCAAAACGGGTTGGTGGAATGCCCGGGGATTGGCGTAAAAGCTGACTTTTGTGGTAACTTTCGTGTCAAGGTAGCCAGATATGCATCAAGCGAACTCGTTCGCCACCATAAAAATTATCAACATCCTCTAAGAATCTAGGAAACTCATGCGTCTCATTCTGTTAGGAGCACCCGGCGCCGGTAAGGGCACCCAGGCCAATTTCATCAAGGAAAAGTTCAACATTCCTCAGATTTCCACCGGCGACATGCTGCGCGCCGCCATCAAGGCCGGGACCGAACTGGGCATGGCTGCCAAGAAGGTGATGGATGCGGGCCAGCTGGTCTCCGACGACATCATCATCGGCCTGGTGAAAGAGCGCCTGAAAGAGACCGATTGCGCCAACGGCTACCTGTTCGACGGCTTCCCGCGCACCATCGCGCAGGCCGACGCCATGAAGGACAGCGGCGTGGCGATCGACTACGTGCTGGAAATCGACGTGCCGGACGAGCTGATCGTCGAGCGCATGTCGGGCCGCCGCACCCACGCCGCCTCGGGCCGCGTGTACCACACCAAGTTCAATCCGCCCAAGGCCGAAGGCATCGACGACCTCACCGGCGAGCCGCTGGTGCAGCGCGACGACGACAAGGAAGAAACCGTCCTGAAGCGCCTGTCCGTGTACCACAACCAGACCGAAGTCCTGCTCGGCTACTACAACAAGTGGGCCCAGTCGGGCCTGCCGGGCGCACCGAAGTACCGCAAGATCTCGGGCGTCGGCCCGGTCGAGCAGGTGCGCGATGCAGCCTTCGCGGCGCTGTCGGAATAAATACTCAGCAACTTGAGCAAACGGCCCCGCGGGGCCGTTTTGTTTTACAGGTAGCGCTCCACCGCCGCCGTCAGCGCTTCGCGGTCCGAATCCCCCTGGTAGCGCTCGCCATTGATGAAAAAGCTCGGCGTCCCGCTCGCCCCCAGCGCCACTGGAAATCCCCATACTCGACGATGACGATGTCGGCATCCGGTTTGCCGCGCACGTGGTCGTGTTCCGTGATCTGCACCTGGCGCATCCCGCTCCCCCTGAAGGTGAGGGCCCGATCTTCGCATGCCTGCCGCCGGGCACGCCGCCCGTTACCATCCATCAATCCTGTCAGTGCGTGTTTCGCGTGCGCCCGCGCGAGCTGCACAGGCAGATAATGGTCCTCCACTATTCGAATCGCATGAGGTGCACCATGAGTCCCATCAAGTCCATGATTGCCGTGCTGTTCGCGCTGGGTTCGGCGGGCGCGCCGGCCCAGAACCAGGTAGCGCCGCAGCCGCCGACCGGCAAGCCGGTGTCCGACAGCGCCACCTACGGCCCGGTGCTGACGCCCCGATCGGCCCCCGCCGCCCAGCAGCCGACCCAGAACGGCAGCCAGGCCATCGGCGAGGGCCGGCCGCAGGCGCAGGAAGAACGTGCCGGCCAGCCGCCGGTGACCGGCAAGCAGAACGAAGTCGATCCCTCGGCCCGCCCGGCGCCGGAGACCGTGCAGCCGCAAACGCCGCCGCAAATCCCGCAAACCCCGCAGATGCAGCCGAAGACCCAGCAGGAGCTCCAAGGGCGCCCCGAGCCGAAGCAGCAAACGAAGAAGGACAAGCAGGCCCAGCGCCGTCCGGGCGCGGTCCAGCGCGTCGAAGCCACGCCGCGCATCGTCGCCCCGGCGCCCGCGCCGGCTGCGCGCGCCGGGACGCCGGCGGTGCCGACCCCGGTCGGCCCGACCTCCAGCCAGGTGGTGGGCTGCGTGGGCGGCACCTGCACCGACGCCGCCGGCGCCACCTACAACGCCGGCGGCCCCGGCAACACCACGGTCAGCAGCAACGGCCGCCTGTGCACCCAGAACGGCGCCAATATGCAGTGCCTGTGAGGCCGTGACATGGTTTTTCTTGCTAAAAGTTCGCTACAATGCCGCTGTTTGACGTTTACGTTAACGTAAGACCGCTTGACCTCAGCACACTAGAACTTTTAAAAGGGAAAACCATGCAAATTCAGAACAATGTGTTCATCGTGACCGGTGGCGCCTCGGGCCTTGGAGCAGCCACCGCGCGCATGATCACCGAAGCGGGCGGCAAGGTCGTCATCGCCGACGTGCAGGCGGACGCCGGCGCGGCCCTGGCAGCCGAGCTGGGCGGCCAGTTCGTCAAGTGCGACGTCACCTCGGAAGCCGACGGCCAGGCGGTCGTGGACGCCGCCGTCAAGCTGGGCACGCTGCGCGGCCTGGTCAACTGCGCCGGCGTGGCGCCGGCCGTCAAGACCGTCGGCAAGGACGGCCCGCATCCGCTGGATGCCTTCCAGCGCGCCGTGAACATCAACCTGGTCGGTACCTTCAACATGTGCCGCCTGGCGGCCGACGCCATGGGCAAAACCGAAGCCGGCGAGTACGGCGAGCGTGGCATCATCATCAACACCGCCTCGGTCGCGGCCTTCGACGGCCAGATCGGTCAGGCCGCCTACGGCTCCTCGAAAGCGGCGGTCGCCGGCATGACCCTGCCGATGGCGCGCGACCTGGCGCGCAGCGGCGTGCGCGTGATGACCATCGCCCCGGGCATCTTCGAGACCCCGATGCTGATGGGCATGCCGCAGGAAGTGCGCGACTCGCTGGGCAAGATGGTGCCCTTCCCGCCGCGCCTCGGCATGCCGAAGGAGTATGCGCACCTGGCCAAGGCCATCATCGAAAACGTCATGCTCAACGGCGAAACGATCCGCCTCGACGGCGCGATCCGCATGCAGCCGAAGTAAGCCGGCCTGAAGGCTGCTGCCAATTGTTGTACGATTGGCAGATGTCGGGCGCGTGGCGCAAGCCGCGCGCCCGTTTTGCTTTCTGGAGAAACGATTGAACAAACTGACCCTGCCGGCTTCGACGCTGGCACTGGCGCTGGCCGGCGCCGCGCCGTCCCTGGCGCAGGACACCCGCCAGGCCGCCCCCGAAGCCGCCACCGGCTACCAGGAAAAGGCCGGCTGGCCTGCCCGGAACTACATGGTGGCCGCGGCCAATCCGCTGGCGGTGGAAGCCGGCTACCGCATCCTGAAGCAGGGCGGCAGCGCAATCGACGCCGCCATCGCCACCCAGCTGGTGCTGACCCTGGTCGAGCCGCAGTCTTCCGGCATCGGCGGCGGCGCCTTCCTGGTGCATTACGACGGCCGCAAGACCCAGGCCTTCGACGGCCGCGAGACCGCGCCCTCGAAAGCCGACGAGCGCCTGTTCCAGCGTCCCGACGGCACGCCGGTGTCGCGCACCGAGGGTGTGGTCGGCGGCCGCTCGGTCGGCGCGCCCGGCGTGCTGCGCATGCTCGAACTGGCCCACCGCGAACATGGCAAGCTGCCGTGGAAGGCGCTGTTCGCGCCCGCCATCGCGCTGTCGGAACAAGGCTTCGCGGTCAGCCCGCGCCTGCACGCGCTCCTGTCGGGCGATGCCCACCTGCGCAAGGACCCGGAAGCCGCCCGCTACTTCTACGGCAACGGCGGCAAGCCCTGGCCGGTCGGCCACGTCCTGAAGAACCCGGCGCTGGCCAGGACCCTGCGCGAGATCGCGGACGGCGGCGCCGACGCCTTCTACACCGGCCGCATCGCGCGCGACATCGCAGCCAAGGTGCAGTCCCACCCGACCAATCCGGGCCTGCTCAGCGCCGCCGACATCGCCGGCTACCAGCCCAAGGTCCGCACCCCCGTGTGCAGCGACTATCGCGCCTATACGGTATGTGGCATGCCGCCGCCTTCTTCCGGAGGCATCGCCGTGGCCCAGATGCTGGGCATGTTCGAGACCATGGACATGCGGGCGCTGGCGCCGTCCAACGGCGTGCCGGGCCCGGACGCGCTGCACGTGTTCAGCGAAGTGGGGCGCCTGGCCTACGCGGACCGCAACCGCTATGCCGCCGACACCGACTTCGTGCCGCTGCCGGGGCGCGGCGTGCCGAGCCTGATCGACAAGACCTACCTGGCCGCGCGTGCCGGGCTGGTGGGGCCGCGCTCGATGGGCGAGGCGCCGGCCGGCAAACCGCCCGGCATGGAGATGGCCTGGCACTGGGGCAGGGACAACGCCATCGAGACCCCGTCCACCTCGCACGTGGCAGTGGTCGACGGTTACTTCATGGGCCTGGCGATGACCACCACCATCGAAGACGCCTTCGGTGCGCGCCAGATGGTGAACGGCTTCATCCTCAACAACCAGCTGACCGATTTTTCCTTCGCCTCGCGTGACGCCGACGGCCCGATCGCCAACCGCGTGGAAGCGGGCAAGCGCCCGCGCAGCGCGATGTCGCCGACCGTGGTGTTCGACCGCCAGACCGGCAAGCTGGTGCTGACGGTCGGCTCGCCCGGCGGCCCGGCCATCATCAACTACGTCGCCAAGGTGCTGGTCGGGACCCTCGACTGGGGCCTCAACGTGCAGCAGGCGATCGCCCTGCCGAACTTCGGCAGCCGCAACGGTCCGACCGAACTCGAAGTGGGGCGCTTCCCGTCCACCACCATCGAGGCCCTGAATGCGCGCGGCCACAAGGTGCGCCTGGGCGAACAGACCTCGGGCCTGCATGGCATCCAGCGCATCGAGGTGCATGGCGTGCCACTGTGGTACGGCGGGGCGGACCCGCGCCGCGAAGGCGTGGCGAAAGGCGACTGAAGGCATGGAAGCGCCGTCGATCGCCGCCGCCTATGACGCCCTGGCCGAACGCTGGCGCGACGGTGTCTTCGACGGCGCCAACGGCATGCGCCAGCACCGGCAGGCGCTTGGCTTCCTCGAGCACGGGGCCGATGGCTGGGCCCTGAACGTCGGCTGCGGCGGCAATACCCGTTTCAATGGCCTGCTGCGCGAACATGGCTTGCAGATCGAAGGCGTCGATGTCTCGGGGCGCATGATCGGCATGGCCCGTGCCGCCGACCCGGCGGTGGTCGTGCACCAGGCCGACGTCACGGCCTGGCCGCTCCCGCGCGCCTACCGCTTCATCACGGCCTGGGACAGCATCTGGCACCTGCGGCTGGAGCAACAGCGTCCGCTGATGCTGAAGCTGATGCGCGGGCTGGAACCGGGCGGGGTCTTCGTTTTCTCGGCGGGCGGCCTCGACCGGCCCGATGAACATGTCGACGCCACGATGGGCCCCGCGGTCCATTACAGCACCCTCGGGATCCCGGGACTGCTCGAGGTGGTGGAGGAAGGGGGCTGCGTCTGCCGGCACCTCGAATTCGACCAGTATCCGGAGAAGCACCTGTTCGTCGTCGTGCAACGGCCGACAGCCGGTGACGAAATCATGACGCCCTGAGGACAATCTTGCGACAGACGGGGCGCCGCGCCTGCCTACGATGAGGGGACTCCTTCCTCATCGTGACGACCATGCGCCCCACTACCAGCCTTTCCATCCTTTCCGCCAGCCTGTTTTTCCTGCTTTCCGCCTGCGGCGGTGGAGGTGGGGACGCAGGCAATGACGGCGGCAACGGCAACCGTCCGCCGCCGGTCCCGACGTCGGTCGAACACCGTGTCACCGGCGAAGCCATCGTCAAGGTACGCAGCAGCGGCGGTGGCTGGGTGGCGCTGGCCGAGAAGCTGGAACCCTCCTTCGTGCCCCTGCTGCGCCCGATACGCCGCCTGCTGGTGGCCGAAGGCGCGACGCCAACGGGCGGCTACACGCCGCCGCAAGGCTGGTCGCTGCTCGACTTCGCCGTCCACCCCAGCCGCGAGATCAGCGTCGTCATCGCAACGGACAGCCAGGTGCGCCTGCTGCGCCTGGACCGGCGCGGCGCGCCCATCGGCACCCTCGATTTCCAGGACGCCGCCATCCCAGACGACCCCTTTATCGGCGAACCCCTCTACATCCCCGACCACAAGGCATTGCTGCCGCGCGCCACCCGCGACGCCGTGCGCCTGGCGCCCCTCGGCGAGCACCTGGCGCTGGCCCTGCACACGGCGCGCAATTCGATCCTCGCCTACCGCTACTCCTACGGCGCCGCCGGTTTCGTGCGCAGCTGGCGCACCCTGGTCGAACCCGGCGTCTTCGTTGGCGGCCGCTCGGCCATCACCGGCACGTATGATCCCTTCGGCGGCCTGGCCGGACAGTGGCAGGTGCTGCTGGATGCCGACGCCAGCGGGCGCATCGCCGTGGGCGTCAACCTGAATCCGACCGACTACGCCGCCGGCCATGCCGAGCATTTCAGGGAAGCGCTGCCGGCCGACTTCTACAGCGGCGCATTGATTACCGAACTGGCGGCCGACGGACGCCGGGTCGGCACCAGTTATCTCGACACACGGGTGCCGACCGAACTGAAAGCCGTGCGCTGGCATGGCAATGCGATCGTCGCGGTCGGCCGCCTGCTGCCGGCCCGCTTGCCGGACGGCCATGGATGGGATGGGATGCTGAGCGTGATTCCGGCCGGCCGGACGGGACGGGCCGCCTACCATGCGGTCGATATCGACAAGGGCGACGTGCTGCTCGACGTCGCCTCCTTGCCGGATGGGCGCCTCCTGGCGGCGGGCAGCACCGGCTACTGGCAGAACCCGACCGGCGCCAGCATTTCCGAGCAGGCCAGGCCGCTGCTGGCTGTCCTCGACAGCGAGGGCAGGGTGCGCGAGCAGCTGAGCGTTGCCGCCGGACCGCGCCACAACCAGTTGCGCTCGGTGGCGCCATATGACGGCACCTGGCTGGGTGCGGGCATGGAGAACGGGCCGGGTACGCATTCGGCCGATGCGGATTCTGCCTTGCTGCGGGCAGACGGCTACGTGCGCAGCCTCCGGGTTCCCTGAGACTGAGGAACAGAAAGCGGTCTGAACGTCAGCGAAAACCAACTAACAAGCATTTATTTCCCAAGAGATACCGGACTTTTGCTAAGCTTGGCGGGTGGACAGCAACGAGAAAACAGGCCTGGTCCTCACAGGCGGTGGAGCGCGCGCCGCCTACCAGGCCGGCGTGATGCATGCGATCGCCCGCATTCTCGCCGACGCCGGCCGTCCGGCCCTGCGTTCGCCCTTCGACATCATCTGCGGCACCTCGGCCGGCGCGCTGAACGCCACCGCGCTGGCCTGCCGCGCCGACGACTTCACCAGCGCCGTGCGCGGCCTGCTGGGCGTGTGGGAAGGCGTGGCCGCCCACCAGGTCTACCGCGCCGATTCGCTCGCCGTGCTGCGCTCGGGCGCACGCTGGCTGTCGCTGCTGTCCTTCGGCTGGCTGTTGCGCAAGTGGCATGCTGCGCCGCCCCAGTCCCTGCTCGACAACACCCCGCTGGCCGGCCTGCTGCACCGCGCGCTCGACCTGCCGCGCCTCGATGCCGCCCTGGCCGACGGCGTGCTGCACGCGCTGGCGATCACCGCTTCCTCGTACTCCAGCGGCCACCACATCACCTTCTACCAGTCGGCGCGAGAGATCGCGCCCTGGCTGCGCCACCAGCGCCTGGCGCTGGCGACCCAGATCAGCGTCGAGCACCTGCTGGCCTCGAGCGCGATCCCCTTCATCTTCCCGGCGGTGCCCCTGTACCTGGGCGGGCGGCGCGAATACTGCGGCGACGGCTCGATGCGCCAGCTGGCGCCGATCGCGCCGGCCATCCACCTGGGCGCGACGCGCGTGCTGGTGGTGGGGGCGGGGCGCATGTCGGAGCCGGCCGTCGATCCCGCGCAAGGTGTGCTGACAAGCAGCGGCTACCCCAGCCTGGCGCAGGTCGCCGGCCATGCGCTGTCCTCGATCTTCCTCGACAGCCTGGCGGCCGACATCGAGCGCCTGCAGCGGGTCAACCAGACGCTCGAACGGGTGCCGCCCGAGGCGCGCGCCGCGCTGCCGCTGCGGCGCGTGGAACTGCTGGTGATCGCGCCGTCCGAGCGGCTCGACGACATCGCGCTGCGCCACGTCCACAGCCTGCCGGCCCCGGTGCGCACGCTGCTGGGCGGGATCGGCGCGACTGAAACCCGCGGCGCGGCGCTGGCGTCCTACCTGCTGTTCGAAGGCGGCTACACGCGCGAGCTGATCCGCCTCGGCGAACGCGACACCCTGGCCCGGCGCGACGACGTGCTGGCGTTTTTCCCGCAATGAGCGCCTTCTTCAGGCTCCTGGCCGCCACGCTGCTGCTGGCCCTGTGCGTGGGCGCCGCCGCCGCGCCGCCGCGTCCGACGCTGCGCTTCGAGCACCTGTCGGTGGCCGAAGGCCTGGCGCAGGAATCCGTGCTGGCCGTGCTGCAGGACCGCGACGGCTTCATGTGGTTCGGCACCCAGAACGGCCTGTCGCGCTTCGACGGCTACCGTGTCATCAACTACCGCAGCGTGCCGGGCAAGCCGCGTTCGCTGTCGAACAGCTGGGTGCGGGTGCTGCACCTCGACCGCCACGGCAGGCTTTGGCTGGGCACCGACGGCGGCCTCAACCTCTACGATCCCGTCACCCAGTCCTTCACCCTGTTCGTGCCGGAAGAGACTGCGCGGCGCGGCAACGGCAACCGCCACATCAACGCCATCGTCGGCGACGGCCGCGACGGCCTGTGGATCGGCACCAACGACGGCCTGCAGCACTTCGACACCGCGCTGCGCCGCTTCACCACCTGGCATCACGAGCGGGGCAACGAGCGCAGCCTGAGCGACGACAACGTCAACGCGCTGGCGCTGGACGCCGGCGGACGCCTGTGGATCGGCACCGGCGGGGGACTCGACAGCCTCGCCACCGGGCCCGCCGCCGACGCCGGCCGCGCCCACATCGAGCACCACCCGTCCGGCCTCGGGCCGCGCAGCAGCCCGGTGCATGCGCTGATGGTGGACGGCGAGCAGCGCCTGTGGGTCGGGCGCCTGGGCGGACTGGAACGGCAGGCCCTCAAGGGCCCGGAGGCGGGAACGGTGCGCCGCTTCGGCCCGGCGGACGGCATCGGCCCCTGGTGGATCACGGCCCTGTACCGCGACGCCGGCGGCGAGATCTGGATCGGCACCCATGACGACGGCCTGCTGCGCTGGCGCGGCCGCGAAGACAGCTTCGAGAGCCACCGCCACGTCGTCACCGACCGTCACAGCCTGGGCGACAACCAGGTGTCGGCGCTGTACCGCGACCGCCTCGGCACCTTCTGGGTCGGCACCTGGTACGCCGGCGTCTCGCGCGTGGACCTGGGCAGCGGCGGCTTCGCCCGCATCGTACGCAGCGCAGATGCACCGGGCCTGCCCGACACCCTGCCGGACAACAAGGCGCGTGCGCTGCTCGCCGATGCGCCGGGCCAGGGACAGAAGCTGTGGGTCGGCACCGCCACCGCACTGAACCACGTGGACCCGGCCACCGGCGCCACCACCGTGTACCGCCACGAGGCGAACCAGCCGAACAGCCTGGGCGGCCTGCCGGCATCGGCGCTGGCGCGCGACCGCAAGGGCCTGCTGTGGATCGGCAGCCGAACCGGCCTGAGCTCGTTCGACCCGAAGACGCGGCGTTTCACGCGCCTGGCGCTGCCCGGCGACGCCGACGCCAACAACGTGCGCGGCCTGTATGCGACGCCGGACGGCAGCATCTGGGTCGCCACCCGCGGCGGCCTGCACCGGCTCGACCCCGCCACCCGCAAGGTCGAGAGCTGGCGCCACGATCCGTCCCGGTCCACCAGCCTGGCAGACGACATCGTGCGCCCGATGCTGCAGGACCGGCGCGGCCGCATGTGGATCGGCACCTTCGACGGTCTCGACCTGATGGACCGCGGCAGCGGGCGCTTCCGGCACTTCCGCCACGATCCCTACGATGCGGCAAGCCTGAGCCACGACGAGGTGCATGCCCTGTTCGAGGACAGCCGCGGCGACGTCTGGGTCGGCACGGCGGTGGGCCTGAACCGCATGGTCACGGCCGGCGACGGTTCGGTGAGCTTCGTGCGCTACACGACGCGCGAAGGGCTGCTGGACGACGCGGTGGCCGCCATCCTGGAAGACGAGGACGGCCTCCTGTGGGTCAGCACCACCAGCGGCATCTCCCGCCTCGATCCCGAGTCGGGCCGCTGGCGCAACTACACCGCCGCCGACGGCCTCACCGAGGGAGCCTTCTTCGACTCCTCGGCGGTGCGCGGCGCCGGCGGCGTCCTGTACTTCGGGGGCTTCAACGGCATCACCGCCTTCGACCCGCGCGCAATCCGCGACAACCGGGTGGCGCCGCGTCCCGTCATCACCGGCCTGACGATCTTCAACAAGCCGGTCGAGGAGGTGCTGCCCGGCCTGCTCAAGGGGCCGGTCGAGCATGCCGAGACGGTGACGCTGCCGGCCGGCGCCTCGGTGTTCTCGCTGGAATTCTCGGCCCTGCACTTCGCCGCGCCCGAGCGCAACCGCTTCGCCTACCGCCTCGACGGCTTCGACCGCGACTGGGTGCAGGGCGATGCGAGCAAGCGCTTTGCCACCTACACCAACCTCGATCCCGGCACCTACGTGTTCCGCCTGCGCGCGGCCAACAAGGACGGCGTCTGGAGCGAGCAGGTGGCGGCGCTGGCCATCACGATCGAGCCGCCGCCCTGGGGCACGCCCTGGTTCCGCGCCATCGCCGTGCTGCTGCTGGCGACGCTCGGCTACACCGGCGTGCGCATGCGCATGTCGGGATTGCGGCGCCAGAAGGAGCAGCTGGCGCGCCAGGTCGGCGCGCGCACCGAGCAGGTCGAGCAGCAGAACCGCATGCTCGAGCAGCAGACCCAGGAACTGCGCGACCAGGAGAAGCGCGTGCGCCAGCAGTCCAACGAGCTGGCGCGCGCCTACCGCGCGCTGCAGGAGAACGAGGAGTTCCTGCGCCAGGCCAAGCAGCGCGCCGAGGACGCGACGCGCCAGAAGTCGGAATTCCTGGCCAACATGAGCCACGAGATGCGCACCCCGCTGGCGGGCGTGATCGGCATGCTCGGCTTCGCGCTGCGCGACCCGCTGCTGCGCGCGACCACGCGCGAGCAGATCGAGCGCGGCCAGGGCAATGCCCAGGCCCTGCTGGCGATCATCAACGACCTGCTCGACTTCTCCAAGATCGAGGCGGGCAAGCTGAGCATCGAGAACATCGACTTCGACCTGCACGCGATGATCCGCAACGTGGCCAGCCTGTTCGAGGAGCAGGCGGCCGGCAAGAGCGTCGACTTCGACGTGTCCTTCGACCCGGCCTTGCCGCGCTTCGTGGTGGGCGACCCGACCCGCCTGCGCCAGGTGCTGGTCAACCTGGTCGGGAATGCCTTCAAGTTCACCCGCACCGGTTCCATCTACCTCGGGGTCGAGCTGCGCGAGGACGACCAGGTGCGCGGCGAGGGCTGGCACATGCTGCGCTTCACGGTGCGCGACACCGGCATCGGCATCCCGGCCGACGCGCTGCCGCGCCTGTTCCAGAAGTTCGAGCAGGCCGACACCACCACCACGCGCCGCTACGGCGGCACCGGCCTGGGGCTGGCGATCTGCCGCCAGCTGGTGGCCCTGATGGGCGGCTCCATCGGCGTCAACAGCGCCGAGGGCAAGGGCAGCACCTTCAGCGTGGTGCTGCCGCTGGCCGACGGCGTCGAGCCGCCGCACGCGGAACAGGCGCCGCGCGCGCCGCACACCCACCGCCTGCGCGTCCTGTGCGCCGAGGACTTCCCGACCAACCAGATCATCGCCCGCACCATGATCGAGGACATGGGCCACCAGGTCGACATCGCCGAGAACGGCGCCCAGGCGGTGCAGATGTGCGCGCGCACGCGCTACGACCTGATCCTGATGGACGGGCGCATGCCCGAGATGGACGGCGCCACCGCGACGCGGATCATCCGCGCCGGCGGCACGCCGGATGCGCGGGTGCTCGACCAGCACCTGATGATCGTGGCCCTGACCGCCAACGCCAGCGGCGAAGACCGGGCCCGCTACCTGGCCTGCGGCATGGACGCCTTCCTGACCAAGCCGATCGACGAGGACGCGCTGCACCAGCAGGTCTCGCGCGCCATCGAGCGCCAGCTGGCGCGCGGCATCGCGCTGCCGCCGATGCCGGAAGGCGCCGCGGCCCTGGCGCAGCCGCAGGCGGCGGTGCCGCCGCTGGCCGCGCTGGATGCGATGTTCGGGGTGCAGCCCGCGGCGCAGCCGGCGGGCGAGGCGGGACCGCTGAATCCGGGCCGGCGCGCCGACGACCTGGCGGCGCGCCTGCGCGCCGCCTTCGCCGCCGACCTGCCGCGCCGCCGCGCCGAACTCGAGGCGGCCCTGCAGGCAGACGACCAGGACGCGGCGGGCAGGGTGCTGCACGGCCTGCGCGGCAGCGCCGCCTACCTGGGCGAAGCGGCGCTCGGCCAGCTGTGCGCCGAGCTGGAGGCCGCCGCCGACCGCGGCGACCGCGAACGCCTGCTGGCCGGCGTCGCGCGGCTGGGCGTGCAGCTGGCCGCCTTCCAGCCTTCCTGAGCATTTCCGTGCTCGCCCCAGCTCGCCTTCCCTAGTAAGATGGCGCCAACACACTTGTTAAAAGGGCAAAGGGTGAGATGAAGGTGCTGGCGGTGGATGACGACGTGGTGGCGCGCATGATGCTGATGCATCTGGTCGACAGCTGCGGGCAATACGAGATCGTGGAGGCCGAGGACGGCGAGGACGCCTGGCGCCTGCTGGCGTCCGGCCTGCGTCCCGGCATCGTGTTCTGCGACCTGCGCATGCCGAAGCTGGGCGGCATGGAACTGCTGGCGCGGGTGCGCGCCAGCGCGGAGCTGGCCGCGCTGCCTTTCGTGCTGGTGTCGGCGGCTTCCGATGCCGATACCCTGGCCGAGGCCGGGCGCCTCGGCGCCGACGGCTACATCGTCAAGCCCTTCGCCGCCGGGCAGGTGCGGGCCCAGCTCGCGCGCCTGGCGCCGCTCGACGAAGACCCCGCGGCGGCGGCGCAGCGCCTCGGCATCGCGCCCGAGCGGCTGCTGCTCTACCTCGGCGGCCTGCAGCGCCAGCTCGAGGAAGCAGGGGCCGGGCCTGCGTCCGAACCGGCGCCGGAGCGCGAGGCGCGCCTGCAGCGCCTGGCCGAAGGCTGCGCCACGCTGGGACTGATGGACAGCGCGGCGCGGCTGCGCGCCGTGGCGGCAGGCGAGGATGCCGCCGCCACCGGTGCGGCGCTGGCGCATGCGCGCGCCGCGGTGGCGCGCCGGCTATGACGGCGACGATGAGCGCAAACCCGGTCCCAATTTCACTTGCTGGCAAATTACTTTAGATTTAAAGTAAGCCTGGATGTTGCCGGAATTTCACCAGGGACCCGACATGACCGACGTTTCCGCAGCACTTGCGCCGTCCGGCTACGCCGACGGCTTTGCCCGCGCCAATCTGCCGCCACTCGACGAATGGCCCGAATTCCGCTTCGACCTGCCTGAACTGCAGTACCCGCCGCGCCTGAACAGCGCGGCCGAACTGCTCGACACGGCCAGCCTGCGCGGCTGGGACGAGCGCACCGCGCTGATCGGCAGCCGCGAGCGCCTCAGCTATGCCGGCCTGCGCGCCCGGGTCGACCGCATCGCCCACGTGCTGCGGCAAGACCTCAAGCTCGCGACCGGCAGCCGGGTGCTGCTGCGCGGCGCCAATTGTCCGATGATGGCGGCCTGCATCCTGGCCGTGATCAAGGCCGGCTGCATCGCGGTGCCGACCATGCCGCTGCTGCGCGCGCGCGAGCTGGCCACCATCGCCGGCCGCGCCCGCGTCGATGCCATCCTGTGCGCGGCCGCGCTGCGCGCCGAGGTCGATGCGATGGAGCCGGGCGGCCTGCCGCTGCTGCTGTTCGACGCCGCGCCGGACGCGCCCGAGTCTCTGGAAGCGCGCATGGCGGCGCACGACGGGGCCTTCAGGGCGCCCGACACGGCGGCCGACGATGTCTGCCTGATCAGCTTCACCTCGGGCACCACCGGCGTGCCCAAGGGGACCATGCACTTCCACCGCGACCTGCTGGCGATCTGCGACTGCTTCCCGCGCCATACGCTGCGCTCGCGGCGCGACGACGTCTTCATCGGCACGCCGCCGCTGGCCTTCACCTTCGGCCTGGGCGGGCTGCTGCTGTTCCCGCTACGGGTGGGCGCCGGCGCCGTGCTGTGTGAAAAGCTGACGCCGGAAAGCCTGCTGGCGGCGATCCAGGAACACCGCGCCACGGTCTGCTTCACCGCGCCCACCTTCTACCGCCAGATGGCCCAGATGGCCCCGCGCTTCGACCTGCGCAGCCTGACGCGCACGGTGTCGGCCGGCGAAGCGCTGCCGGTGGCGACGCGCGAGGCCTGGAAGGCTGCGACCGGCCTCGACATGATCGACGGGATCGGCGCCACCGAGATGCTGCACATCTTCATTTCCGCCGCCGGCAGCGAGGTGCGTCCCGGCGCCACCGGCAGGCCGGTGCCGGGCTACCAGGCCTGCATCCTCGACGAGAACGGGCGGCAGCTGGGGCCGGGCGTGATCGGGCGCCTGGCCGTGAAGGGTCCGACCGGCTGCCGCTACCTGGACGATCCGCGCCAGCACAACTACGTGCAGGACGGCTGGAACATCACCGGCGACGCCTACGAAATGGATGCCGACGGCTATTTCTATTACCGCTCGCGGCTGGACGACATGATCATCTCGGCCGGCTACAACATCGCCGGCGCCGAAGTCGAGGACGTGCTGCTGCACCATCCGGCGGTGGCCGAGTGCGGCGTGGTGGGGCGCGCCGACGAGGAGCGCGGGCAGGTGGTCGAGGCCCACGTCGTGCTCAAGCCGGGCGTCGAAGCCAGCAGCGAGACCGCCGCGGTGCTGCAGGAATTCGTCAAGGCCCAGATCGCGCCCTACAAGTATCCGCGCGTGGTGCGCTTTCGCGAACAGCTGCCGCGCACCGAAACCGGTAAACTGCAGCGGTTTAAATTACGCATGGATGCGGTCTGAGGAAAACATGTCGGATTTCGAGGGCCACGAGCTCGACCTGGCCAGCCGCCTGCGCCAGGAGCACCACCAGTCGCTCAAGCTGTGGCTGCGCATGCTGTCCTGCACCGTGCGCATCGAGAACGAGATCCGCACCCGGCTGCGCGCGAGCTTCGGCATCACGCTGCCGCGCTTCGACCTGATGGCCCAGCTCGAGCGCCATCCCGACGGCCTGCGCATGGGCGAGCTGTCCAAGCGCATGATGGTCACCGGCGGCAACGTCACCGGCATCACCGACCAGCTCGAGCGCGAGGGGCTGGTGGTCCGGGTGCCCGACCCGCACGACCGCCGCGCCTGGGCGGTGCGCCTGACTCCGGCCGGGCGCAGCGCCTTCGCCGAAATGGCGGTCGTGCACGAACGCTGGATCGACGAGATGCTGGCCGATATCCCGGCCGGTGACAAGGCCAGCCTGATCGCGCTGCTGGCGTCGATGAAGGAGCGGCTCAGGGTGGACGAGGAGCGCTAGCTGTGAAATTGCAAGAGGTTGTTTCGGTCGATACCCTGGTGCGGGCGATGCCAGTTTTAATGATGGATCCACTCACGCAGCGTGTCTGCATGGATGAAGCGTTCGGCCGTCCCGCATTTCGCGAACCGGCCGAGATCGACGGGGCTGCCAGGGCTTAGCCCTTTGCAGCACCCTTGCGGCGCGTCCCTGCCGCGGCGGCCAGCAGGCCCAGGCCAAGCAGCGCGATGCTGCCCGGCTCAGGCACGTCGACCAGGTCGTCCGGCATGCCGGCCGTGGTGGTGTAGTGGCTGAGGCGGCCGATATTGCACTTGCTCTGGTTGCGCGCGCAGGCGCCGCCGGTCAGGTACTGGACCTGCTCGTCGGTCCAGACCAGGTAGCTGAGCTCACTCGTATTGCGGAAGAAAAAGGTGGTCGCCGTGGCATTGGTGCCGCCGATGCCGAACTTCAGGGCGAAGTAGCCCGGCTGGCTCAGGTCGGTGAGGAACCAGGCGCCCGGCATGCCAGGGACGGCGCTGGCGCTGCTCGCGTTCGCGTCGGTCTTGCCGCTCAGGACCAGGGTCTTATCGCCGGAAAACTTGCGCAGCATCTCGAGTTCCGCCGCATCACTGGAATTGCTCATCTTCGCTTCGCCGATCTTGACGTCGACCGCGTAGATCGGTGTCGCCAGTGCGGCGGCAGGCGCGCTCAGCAGTGCAAGCGCGCACAGCAGGGCAGGGAGGCGGCGAAGAATTGCGGTCATGTTCACTCACTTTGTAAATTGGAAACGAATGTTTTCTATTTAGCAAAGTGCGTGCCAGGTGGAAAATATTTATGAAAATCAATGATTTAAGGAAAATCGCTGCTGCCGCGAGGGGTGGCTTGTAAAGTTCTTCGACATCGGGCAGCCGGCTAGTTCTGCTTTGGCAAGACGGCTGGTACAATAGAGGACTGCACGAGGGCTGTTGCTTGCCCTTTGCGGATGTGTCGCCATAGTACAATGGATAGTACAAGGTCCTCCTAAGACTTAGATGCAGGTTCGATTCCTGCTGGCGACACCATCCTTACCTGCCCGTCCGGGCACTGCATTCTCCGCTTCTGTCATTCCTGGCATGGAAACTGGGGATCGCCGGCGCCAGTCGGTACAATGCGTGCTTCTTTCACCTTTTGCGCTCCTCGCCCCCTGAATGGCGGTGGGCGGTTCACGAAATCATGGCTGTCATTTCCCTCTCTTCCGCTCAACTGGCCTTCGGCCACGTCGCGCTGCTCGACCACGCTGACTTTTCCCTGGAGGCCGGAGAACGCGTCGGCCTGATCGGCCGCAACGGCACCGGCAAGTCCTCGCTGCTGAAAATCATTTCCGGCCGGTTCAGGCTCGACGACGGCCTGCTGGTCATGCAGCAGGGCGTCAAGATCGCCTACGTCGAGCAGGAGCCGGTGTTCGATCCCGCCATGAGCGTGTTCGACGCGGTGGCGGCCGGCATGGGCGAGCAGCAGGCCATGCTGGCCGAGTATGAATCGCTCACCGGGCAGTTCGGCGGCGACAACGACGAGGCGCTGATGGAGCGCATGCACGAGATCCAGCTCAAGCTCGACGCCATCGACGGCTGGAACCTGGCGCACAAGGTCGATACCACCCTCGACCGCCTCGGCCTGAACCGCGACGCGAAGATGGGCACGCTCTCGGGCGGCATGCAGAAGCGCGTGGCGCTGGCCGTGGCGCTGGTGTCCGCCCCGGACGTGCTGCTGCTGGACGAACCGACCAACCACCTCGACTTCACCTCGATCAAGTGGCTGGAAGGACTGCTGCGCGAGTACCGCGGTTCGGTCCTGTTCATCACCCACGACCGCAGCTTCCTCGACAACGTCGCCACCCGCATCCTCGAGCTCGACCGTGGCCGCCTGCTTTCCTTCCCGGGCAATTTCTCGACCTACCAGGAGCGCAAGCGCGAGCTGCTCGCCAACGAGGAAGTCGAGAACGCCAAGTTCGACAAGTTCCTGGCGCAGGAAGAAGTCTGGATCCGCAAGGGCGTGCAGGCGCGCCGCACCCGCGACGAAGGCCGCGTACGCCGCCTGGAAGCGCTGCGCCTGCAGCGCGCCGCACGGCGCGAGCAGCAGGGCACGGTCCGGCTGGACGTGGGCGCCGGCGAACGTTCGGGCAAGATCGTCGCGGACATGGAAAACATCTCGAAGTCGTTCGGCGAGAAAGTCATCGTCAGCAACTTCACCGGCACCATCCTGCGTGGCGACAAGGTCGGCCTGATCGGCCCGAACGGCGCCGGCAAGACCACCTTGCTCAAGATTATCCTCGGCGAAGAAACGGCCGATAGCGGCACGGTCAAGCTCGGCACCAAGCTGAACGTGGCCTATTTCGACCAGATGCGCGCCCAGCTCAACGAGGAAGCGAGCCTGGCCGACACCATTTCGCCGGGCAGCGACTGGGTCGAGATCAATGGCCAGAAGAAGCACGTGATGACCTACCTCAACGACTTCCTGTTCGCGCCGGAACGCGCGCGCTCGCCGGTGAAATCGCTCTCGGGCGGCGAACGCAACCGCCTGCTGCTGGCGCGCCTGTTCGCCAAGCCGGCCAACTGCCTGGTGCTGGACGAACCGACCAACGACCTCGACATCGAAACTCTGGAATTGCTCGAGGAATTGCTTGAGGAATATATGGGCACGGTGTTCCTGGTGAGCCACGACCGCACCTTCCTCGACAACGTCGTGACCCAGGTGATTGTTGCCGAAGGCAATGGTATGTGGCGCGAATACGTCGGCGGTTACACTGACTGGGAACGCGCGCGCGCCAGCAGCCCGGATGCGGGGGCGAAGGGCGCCGCAGCACTGGCGAAGGGGGGGGCGAGCGCCCCGGTCGTGCCGGCCGACTCGACCGTCAAAGCTGGCGAAATGTCATCTACCGCACAGAGCGGGTCTGGTAAAAAGGTAAAGTTGAGCTACAAGGAGCAGCGCGAGCTGGAGGAACTTCCCCAGCTGATCGCGACTCTTGAAGATGAGCAGTCCGCGATTACAGCCCAGCTGAATTCGCCCGACTTCTACAAGCAGAATCCCGGCGATGCGCGCCGCCTGAGCGAGCGCCACGCGGAGATCGACGACCTGCTGCTCGACGCCCTCGAACGCTGGGAGCGCATCGAAGCCCGCTCACGGGGCGAGTAGCGTAACGAACCGGGCAGGCCAGGCGCCTGCGATACATGGACATGACCGAGCATAACGACTCCCGTACCGCTCCATCCGCAAGCTCCGCGTTATCGGTCGACGCACCCCTCTTCAGCCGCGCCGCCTGGGCGCGGATCCTGCCTTTCGGCGCTTATATCTTCTTCATCATCCTCGGCGACATGCTCGAACGCGCGGGCATCGCCCGTGCCGACCTGCGCTGGCTGTATCCGGTCCAGATCGGCGCGGTGGCGCTGCTGCTGGCCGTGTTCTGGCGCCGCTATCACGAGCTGCGCACGCCGCTGCCCGGCCCGGCCCAGCTGCTGATGGCGATGGCGGCCGGCGTCCTCGTACTGGTTCTCTGGATTAACCTGGATGCGCCCTGGATGACGGTCGGCTCGAGCCCCGGCTACGACCCGCGCACGAATGGCGAGCTCGACTGGGCACTGATCCTGATCCGCATCGCCGGCGCCGCGCTGGTCGTTCCCGTCATGGAAGAACTGTTCTGGCGCTCCTTCGTGATGCGCTGGGTCGATGCCGCCGACTTCGAGGCCCTCGCGCCGGTCGGCGTCGGCATCAAGGGCTTCCTGGTCTCGGTCGTCCTGTTCGGCTTCGAGCACAACCTGTGGCTGGCCGGCATGGTGGCCGGCGTTGCCTACAGCCTCCTGTATATGCGTCACGGCAATCTCTGGTCGGCCGTGATCGCCCATGCTGTCACCAACGGCCTGCTCGGCGCATGGGTGGTCGCCACCGGCAACTGGGCTTTCTGGTAATCCAGCAACAAACCAAGCGCAATGACTTCAGAAAAGACAAACAACATGATGCATTCCCGCCTACACACCTTGCGTCCGCTCGCCTTCCTGGTCGGCGCCCTGTTCCTCCTCCCGTCCCGGCATGCGATGGCGCAGGCCAGTCCGCAGCAGGAAGAAGGCCTGAAGCTCTACGGCGGCATCGGCTGGGGCTACGACGACAACCTGCTGCGGGTGCCGGACAACCGGCCCGCCTTCGGCGGCCAGCGCAGCGACCGCTGGCGCCAGGCCGAGGCCGGGGTGCTCTACAACAAGCGCATCAGCCGCCAGCGCGTGACGGTGGTGGCCAAGGCGTCGAAGGTGGAGTTCGACCATTTCAAGCAGCTCGACTATGACGGCCGCGACCTGCAGGCCACCTGGCACTGGGAACTGGGCAACAAGTTCGAAGGGCAGGCCGGCACGCTCTACGACCGCACGCTGTCCTCGTATACCGACTTCTTCAGCGACGAGCGCAACGTGCGCGAGCGCCGCCGCCAGTGGTTCGACGCCGGCTGGAAGATGCACCCGAGCTGGAAAGTCCGCACCGGCTTCACGCGCGAGCGCTACGAGTACGAGCTGCTGCGCCAGCGCTTCAACAACCGCACCGAGAAGGCCGCCGAGGCGGAGTTGCTGTACACGCCGCGCAGCGGCAGCACGGTGGGCCTGGTGGCGCGCCGCGTCAAGGGCGAGTATCCGTTCCGCCGTCCCGCCACCACCGGGGTGCTGGACGACGACTTCACCCAGGACGAACTGAAAGTGCGCGTCAACTGGTACGCCACCGGCTCGACCACCGTGCAGGCGCTGGCCGGCTATGTGCGGCGCGAGCAGCCGTCCTTCGGCGAGGGCAAGACCAGCGGCTTCAACGGCCGCCTGAACGCCTCCTACCAGCCGCGCGGCAAGGTCACCTACAACGCCTCGGTATGGCGCGAATTCGCTCCGATCGAAAGCACCGTCGTCAGCTATACCCTGAACCGCGGCGCCAGCATCGGCGCCAGCTGGCAGGCCACCGGCAAGATCAAGGTCGACGCCAACGCCGCCTACGAACAGCGGGCCTACAACCCGCGCTCGGTCGCGGTCGCCGGCCTGGGCGACCTGGACGATTCGCTGCGCACGGCCAGCCTGCGCGCCACCTGGCAGGTCAAGCGCAAGATCGCGGTCTCGGCCGGCTGGCAGCACCAGTCGCGCAGCGGTTCGCAGACGCTGAACCTGGGTAAATTCGACGCCAACACCGTGATGGTGAACGCGAACGTGCTGTTCTGAAGTGCGGTGTCAAGAAGTGACTTATGACGGTTAACGACATCCCGATCATTTCGTTTTTCCAGCGTGTCCTCGATCCCCTGATCATCATGGGGACCCTGTACCTGGCCACGCTGTATTACCAGGAGCCGTTCTCCGGATATTCGCTGGTACTGATGATCCTGGCCTTCTTCATTTCGTCCTCGGTCTACCAGCACGTCGATCCCTACCGCACCTGGCGCAGCGGCCGCATGCTGGCCTATGCGCGCGACACCGTGTTCGGCTGGTGCCTGACCATCGCCGTGCTGTACTTCCTGGGTTCGGCCAGCGGCCTGAAGTACTTCTACGACGAGCGCGTGCTGCTGGCCTGGTTCATCGCCACGCCACTGACGATCCTGGTCAGCCACCTGGCGGTGCGCAAGGCCACCGGCAGCCGCGACCGTTCGCGCGAAGTGCGCTCGATCGTGGTGGTCGGCGCCAACGACGTCGGCATCAAGTTCTCCCGGGTGTGCGAGCGCCACCCGAATCTGTTCATGGAAGTCTGCGGCTTCTTCGAGGACCGCAAGGACGAGCGTCGCCCGGCCGAGATCGGCCACCCGGTGCTGGGCGGCATGGCCGACGTCTGCGCCTATGTGCGCAAGCACAACATCAAGATGATCTTCATCAGCCAGCCGATCTCGGCCCAGCCGCGCATCCGCAAGCTGATCGACGAGCTGAAGGACACCACCGCCTCGGTCTACTTCCTGCCGGACGTCTACGTGTTCGACCTGATGCAGGCGCGTTTCGACACGGTCGGCGGCATGCCGGTGATCGCGATCAGCGAGACCCCCTTCATGGGCTGGAACAGCGTGATCAAGCGCGGCAGCGACATCGTGATCGGCAGCATCATCCTGCTGCTGCTGGCGCCGCTGATGCTGGTGATCGCCGTCGCCGTCAGGTTGACATCGAAGGGCCCGGTGATCTTCCGCCAGCGCCGCTACGGCCTGTACGGCGAAGAAATCTATGTCTACAAGTTCCGCTCGATGACGGTCACCGAAGATGGCGCCAGCGTCGTGCAGGCGCAGAAGAACGACCAGCGCGTGACCCCGATCGGCGGCTTCCTGCGCCGCACCTCGCTCGACGAGCTGCCGCAGTTCATCAACGTGCTTCAGGGGCGCATGAGCCTGGTCGGGCCGCGTCCGCATGCCGTCGCCCACAACGAGCAGTACCGCAAGCTGATCAAGGGTTACATGCTGCGCCACAAGGTGCGCCCGGGCATCACCGGCTGGGCCCAGGTCAATGGCCTGCGTGGCGAAACAGCCACGCTCGACAAGATGGAGGCGCGCATCCAGTACGACCTCGACTACCTGCGCAACTGGTCGCTCTGGCTCGACCTGTGGATCATTATCAAGACGGTGAAGGTGGTGCTGACGCGCGAGAACGCGCATTGAACCCGGCCTTGCGTGCGGCATCGAACAGCAGGATGATGAAAAGCGCCTGGAGTGAAAAGTAATTAACTTCTTGCAACACGCTGTTATTTACCAGTGAAAACACTTTAAATTCGATTTGGAAATAGTTCGCTTAAGGTCAACTTAAAAGCCGCGCGCACGATTGTCATCTTGCTTGCGCGACCACACGAGCTGCGTAGAATCGTTGATGAGTTTGCAACTGCCGGGACTGTCTTTGTCCGGTTTCACACGGGGAAGCTATGAAGAAAGCACTGATTACCGGCGTGACCGGCCAGGACGGTTCCTACCTGGCGGAACTGCTGCTCGCGAAGGGCTACGAGGTCCATGGCATCAAGCGCCGCGCCTCGCTGTTCAATACCGGGCGCATCGATCACATCTACCAGGATCCGCACGCCGACAATCCGCGCTTCTTCCTCCACTACGGCGACCTCAGCGACACCTCCAACCTGACCCGCATCCTGCAGCAGGTGCAGCCCGACGAGGTCTATAACCTGGGGGCGATGAGCCACGTGGCCGTGTCCTTCGAATCGCCCGAGTACACCGCCGACGTCGACGGCGTCGGCACCCTGCGCCTGCTGGAGGCGATCCGTTTCCTGGGGCTCGAAAAGAAGACCCGCTTCTACCAGGCCTCGACCTCCGAGCTGTACGGCCTGGTGCAGGAACGCCCGCAGCGCGAGACCACCCCTTTCTATCCGCGCAGCCCCTACGCCGTGGCCAAGCTGTACGCCTACTGGATCACCGTGAACTACCGCGAGGCCTACGGCATGTATGCCTGCAACGGCATCCTGTTCAACCACGAATCGCCGCGCCGCGGCGAGACCTTCGTCACCCGCAAGATCACGCGCGCGCTGGCCAACATCGCCCAGGGCCTCGAGCCGCGGCTCTTCCTCGGCAACCTCGACGCCCTGCGCGACTGGGGCCATGCGCGCGACTACGTCCACATGCAATGGCTGATGCTGCAGCAGGACAAGCCCGAAGACTTCGTGATCGCCACCGGGCGCCAGTATTCGGTGCGCCGCTTCGTCGAGGTTGCCGCAAGCGAGCTCGGCATCGAGATCGCCTGGACCGGGCAGGGCGTCGAGGAACGCGGCACGGTCGCGGCCGTCCATGGCGACAAGGCGCCGGACGTCGAGGTAGGACAGCTGATCGTGGCGGTGGACCCGCAGTATTTCCGGCCGACCGAGGTCGAGACCCTGCTGGGCGACCCGACCCGTGCGCGCGAGCGTCTCGGCTGGGAACCGACAACCAGTTTCGAAGCGATGGTGCAGGAAATGGTGGCGCATGACCTCGATACGGCGCGCCGCCACAAGCTGCTCGCATCGCATGGCTACAACGTCGCACTTTCACTGGAGTAAATGTGTTGAATAATCAGCCCCGCATCTATGTCGCCGGCCATCGTGGCCTGGTCGGTTCCGCCATCGTGCGCGTCCTGCGCGCCCAGGGCCACACCAATATCGTCACCCGCACCCACGCCGAACTGGAACTCACCGACCAGGCCCAGGTGCGCGAATTCTTCCGTACCGAGCAGATCGACCAGGTCTACCTGGCCGCGGCCAAGGTGGGCGGCATCCATGCCAACAACACCTATCCGGCCGAGTTCATCTACGACAACATGATGGTGCAGGCCAACGTCGTCCACGAAGCCTGGCGCGCCGGCGTGCGCAAGCTCCTGTTCCTCGGCTCCTCCTGCATCTACCCGCGCCTGGCGGCGCAGCCGATCCGCGAGGAATACCTGATGAACGGCATCCTCGAGCCGACCAACGAGCCCTATGCCATGGCCAAGATCGCCGGCATCAAGCTGTGCGAAAGCTATAACCGCCAGTACGGCACCGATTACCGCAGCGTGATGCCGACCAACCTGTATGGGCCGGGCGACAACTACCACCCGGAAAACAGCCACGTGATCCCGGCCCTGCTGCGCCGCTTCCACGAAGCGCGCGAGAGCGATGCGGCCGAAGTCGTGATCTGGGGCAGCGGCAAGCCGATGCGCGAGTTCCTGTACGTGGACGACATGGCCGCCGCCAGCGTCTACGTGATGAACCTGCCGGTCGAGGTGTACGCGGCCAACACCGACCCCATGCACTCGCACATCAACGTCGGCACCGGCCAGGATGTCACCATCGCCGAGCTGGCGCGGCTGGTGGGCGAGACCGTCGGCTACCGCGGCCGCATCGTCTTCGATGCCGGCAAGCCGGACGGCACGCCGCGCAAGCTGCTCGACGTGTCCAAGCTGGCCGCGCTCGGCTGGCGCGCCAGCACGCCGCTGCAGGAAGGCCTGCGCCGCGCCTATGAGGCCTTCGTCGCCCAGCAGGACGAACACACCGAAGCGGGGGCGCAGGAAGTGCCGGCCGGGCTGCTCGGCCGTGCGCCCGGCGGCGTGTCGGCGGTGGCGGCATGAGCCGCCCGAGCTGCCGCGGTAGCAGAGTGTTAATTGACGAACAGAGAACGAATCGTGCGGAACCCAGAATGGATGAGTCCCGGCTCTGACCTGAATTCTGGAGCGGGTCACAAATAAAAAGAGGAAAAGAGGCGGGCTCACCCGCTAACTAACGTCGAGGAACTATCTTGAAAACCTTCCATTTGGCAGCCAACCAAACTTCTTTCCCAACTCCCAGGCGCCTGCTGTCCGCGGCGGCACTGGTGCTGTGTGCGGCCGGCCTGGCCGGCTGCAACAAGGACGAGGCCCCCAAGGAGGCGAAGCCGGGCCAGGCCCTGGCCAGCGTGAACGGCGAAGAAATCACCGTGCTGCAGCTGAACGAAGAACTGCAGCGCCTGGGCGTGTCGGCGGCGCAGCAGCAGGTGGCCGGCAAGCAGGTCCTGCAGGCACTGGTCGACCGCGAACTGCTGGAAGGCGAGGCGGCCAAGGAAAAGCTCGACCGCGACCCGAAGGTGATGCAGGCCATCGAGCGTGCGCGCTCGCTGATCATCGCCCAGGCCTACATGCAGAAGAAAATCGGCGAGCCGCAGCGTCCGAGCCCGGCCGAAGTGGAAGACTACTTCAACAAGAACCCGCAGTTCTTCACTAACCGCAAGCAGTTCGCCATGAACGAGCTGATCCTCTCGGCCAGCGACCTGACGCCGGAAGTGCGTGCCGCCGCCGACAATGCCAAGTCGCTGGAAGAAGTCGCCGTGCTCCTCGATGCGAAGAACATCAAGTACGGGCGCGCCCAGGTCACCCGCAGCACCGCCGATCTCAACCCGCAGCTGTCGAGCAAGCTGCTGTCGATGCAGAAGGGCCAGCTGTTCGCGGTCAAGGAAGGCGATCGCGCGATGCTGATTTCGATCGCCGAAGTGCGCGACGCACCCGTCACCCTGGCCATCGCCGGCCCGCAGATCAGCCAGTACCTGATGAACAAGAAGCAGAAGGAACTGGCCGCGGCCGAGATCCAGCGCCTGCGCGGCACCGCCAAGATTGCCTATCTGAACAAGGATTACGCACCGAACCCGAACACGCCCGGCGCCGCGCCGGCCGCAGCACCGGCCGCCCCCGCGGCGGATCCGGCTGCCGCGGCGGTGGCCGCCACACCGGCCGGCCCGTCCTCGATCGCGCCCGCACCGGCGCCCGAGGCCGGCCCTGCCGACAAGGCGGCGCTCGACCGCGGCGTGGCAGGTCTGAAGTAAGCGCATTTCATCCCTCATCGACCAACAGCAAAAGAATTGAAGGAGCAATCATGAAAAGATTCGTCAAGTGGATGATGGCAGCCGCGCTCGTGCTGACCATGGGCATCGCCGGTGCCGCCGAAACCGTGCTGGGCCCGGGCGACGTGGTCAAGCTGTCCGTCTACGGCAGCCCCGACCTCTCGCTCGAGACCCGCGTCAGCGACAGCGGCAACATCACCTTCCCGCTGCTGGGCCAGGTCGGGGTGGGTGGCCTGTCGGTGGCCGCGGCCGAGAAGAAGATCGGCGACCTGCTGGAGAAGGGCGGCTTCCTCAAGAAAGCCCAGGTCAACATGCTGGTGACCACGCTGGCCAGCCAGCAGGTGTCGGTGCTGGGCTACGTCAACCGTCCGGGCCGCTACGCGGTGGAAGGGCGCCGCAAGGTGCTCGACCTGCTGGCCATGGCCGGCGGCATCCACGGCGAGGGCGGCGACATCATCAACCTGGTGCGCACCCGTAACGGCAACACCACGCGCGAGACCATCGACGTGATCGACATGGTCCGCAAGGGCGAGCTGAACAAGGATTACGAAGTGGCCGGCGGCGACATCATCTATGTCGAACGCGCACCGCGCGCCTACGTCACCGGCGAAGTCCAGCGACCGGGTCCGTTCCGCCTCGAGCGCGGCATGACCGTGCAGCAGGCCGTCTCGGCCGGCGGCGGCCTGAACATGCGTGGCAGCAACAAGGGCATGAAGGTCACCCGCCGCGATGCCAGCGGCAATCCGGTGACGATCAATGTCAATGCCAATGATCCGGTCCAGGTCGACGATGTCATCACGGTCCGTGAAAGCTGGTTCTAAGCAGTATTCCGGCGCGCCGCAAGCGGCGCGCCGGGCCGTAGTCCCGTTTTGTCCACCCGCTGTCAAAGGCATCTGATGCAAAGGTAAGGCCATGAACGTCCATCAATTTCTGCTGATCCTACTCGCCAGGAAGAAAATCATCCTGGGTACCCTGCTGGTCACGGTCCTGCTCGCGCTGGGCTGGAGCCTGGTGCAGCAGAAGACCTACAAGGCCACCGCATCCGTGCTCCTGAACTACAAGGGCGTTGACCCGGTAAGTGGACTCACCATGCCGGGCAACCTGATGCCGGGCTATATGGCGACCCAGATCGACATCATCAGCAGCAAGAACGTGGCCTTGCGGGTGGTCGATTCGCTGCGCCTCGCATCGAGCCCGGCCGTGCAGGCCCAGTGGCGCGAAGCCAGCGAAGGGAAGGGCACGGTGCGCGACTGGCTGGCCGACCTGCTGCTCAAGAAGCTCGAGATCATGCCTTCGCGCGAATCGAGCGTGGTCGAGATCAGCTTCAAGGGCGCCGACCCGACCTTCGCCGCCGCCGTCGCCAATGCCTTCGCCGACGAATATCAGAAGATCAGCGTCCAGCTCAAGACCGAGCCGGCCAAGAAAGCCTCGTCCTACTTCAACGAACAAACCAAGCAGCTGCGCGACAACCTCGAGGCCGCCCAGGCGCGCCTGTCGAAATACCAGCAGGAGAAGGGCATCGTCAGCCTCGACAACAACCGCGTCGACATCGAACTGTCGCGCCTGAACGACCTGTCGGCCCAGCTGGTCGCGGCCCAGACCCAGGCCATGGAAGCCAGCTCGCGCGAACGCATGGCCACCGGCGTGGGTTCGCCCGACGTCGCCAATAATGCCCTGGTCCAGAGCCTGCGCGTGAGCCTCGCCAGCGGCGAGGCCAAGCTGGCCGAAGCCGCATCGCGCTACGGCCGCAACCACCCGGCCTACCAGTCCGCCTCCGCGGAAGTCGGCAAGATGCGCGCCGAACTGAATGCCGCCCTGGGCAGCGTTTCGCGGAGCGTCGGCGCCAACGCCCAGGTCTATCGCCAGCGCGAGGCCGAGCTGCGCGCCGCCCTGGCCGCCCAGAAGACCCGCGTGCTCGAGCTGAACCGCACCCGCGACGAACTCGGCGTGATGCTGAAGGACCTCGACAGCGCCCAGCGCGCCTTCGATGCCGCCAGCCAGCGCTTCTCGCAGACCCGTATCGAGGCCCAGGCCGAGCAGTCCGACATCTCGGTGCTGAACCCGGCGGTGCCGCCGACCGTGCCGGCCGGCCCGCGCGTGCTGCTCAACACCCTGGTGTCGATCCTGCTGGGCACCATCCTCGGCGTCGGCCTGGCCCTGCTGCTGGAACTGGTCAACCGCCCGGTACGCTCGAGCGGCGACGTCAAGGACATGCTGGGCATCCCGGTGCTCGGCACCATCGAGTGGCGCATGAAGCGCCCGCGCAGCGGCGGCATCCGTGCCTTGATGACGCCGCGCCGCCTGCTGAGGCTGAACTGAGCGGGCCCACACAAGAATAGGACACGACCATGAATTCAACCGTGCTATCCGCATTGCCTACCGGCGCGCCCCACGACGGCGCACTGCACCACGGCGCAGCCCATGACGGCTCATTGAATAACACCAACGCCGATTCGAGCATGGGCGCACTGCTGCTCGACGCGGGCAAGCTCACGCCCGAGAGTGCCGAGCGTGTCCTGCGCATGCAGAAAGACCTCGGGATCCGCTTCGGCGAAGCCGCCGTGCGCCTGGGACTGGTCAGCGAGGACGACATCCAGCAGGTGCTGGCGCGCCAGTTCTCCTATCCCTATCTGCAGAAGGGCCAGGCCAATCTGTCGCCCAAGCTGGTGGCCGCCTACGATCCCTTCTCGCCCCAGGTCGAGGCGCTGCGCGCGATCCGCAGCCAGCTGATGCTGCGCTGGTTCGCCCGCGGCCGGCGCGCGCTGGCGATCGCCGGCGTTACCCCGGAAGACGGCTCCAGCCTGTTCGCGGCCAACCTCGCGGTGGTGTTTTCCCAGCTGGGCGAGCAGACCCTGCTGGTGGACGCCAACCTGCGCAGCCCGCGCCAGCAGGAGATGTTCGGCCTCAAGCCGCGCCAGGGCCTGTCCGACCTGCTGGCCGGCCGCGCCGACCTGGACGTGATCTCGCGCGTGCCCGCCTTCGTCGACCTGTCGTTGATGCCGGCCGGGACCCTGCCGCCCAACCCGCAGGAACTGCTGGCGCGCGAAGGCTTCCGCAACCTGAACACCCAGCTGGAAAGCCGCTACGACGTGGTGCTGTACGACTTGCCGCCGTTCGCGTCCGGCGCCGACGCGCTGGCGGTGGCCGGACGCGCCGGCGGCGTGCTGCTGGTGGCCTGCAAGCACCGCACCCGCATCGCCAACATCAGCCGCATGGCCGAGCAGATGGCCGAATCCGGCGCCGAAGTGGTCGGCTCGGTGGTCGTGGAGTTCTGAGATGGCGACGGCGGCAAGCAAGCAGAACGCGGCGGTACCGCGTGACCTGGGCAGCACGCTCGTTTCGCTGCGCGGCGCACTGCCCGAGTGGTGGCCGGTCTTCCTCGGCCTGGCGATCCTGCTCGGTCCCACCTTCTACGACCTGTTCACCGGCGCCTGGATCGGCGAAGAGCAGGGGCATGGACCGATCATCTTCTTCCTGGCGCTGTGGCTGATCTGGCGCAAGTGGCCCGAGGTGATGGCGGCCGTCGGTCCCACGCCGGCGGGGAGCTGGAGCGGCTGGCCGGTGCTGGCCGTCGGCCTGGTGTTCCACCTGCTGGGCCGCTCGCAAAAAATCCTGATGTTCGAGGTCGCCTCGATCGTGGTGGTGATGGCGGCCGTCATCCTGCTCAAATTCGGTGGTCGCGCCTTGCGTGTGCTGTGGTTCCCCTTCTTCTTCATGCTGTTCCTGATCCCGCTGCCGAGCGAGCTGGTGGCGGCGGTGACGATGCCGATGAAGATGGCGGTGTCCTGGGTGACCGAGCACATCCTGTTCGCGCTGGGCTACCCGATCTCGCGCTCCGGCGTGGTGCTGCAGATGGGCCAGTACCAGCTGCTGGTGGCCGATGCCTGCGCCGGCCTGCAGACCCTCCTGACCCTGGAAGCGCTTGGCCTGTTCTACCTGAACCTGATGCGCCACCCCTCGGCCTTCCGCAACATCACGCTGGCGATCCTGATCATCCCGATCTCGTTCACGGCCAACGTGATCCGCGTGATCGCGCTGACCCTGATCACCTATTACTTCGGCGACGCCGCCGGCCAGGGCTTCCTGCACGGTTTCGCCGGCATGGTGTTGTTCGTCACCGCGCTGCTGCTGATCCTGGCGGTCGACAACGGCCTGCAGTGGTGGCTCAAGCGGCGCGAAGGCGGCAGCGGCGGCCCGGGCGCGGACGGCGGCCGCATGCACGCCAGCCTGAAGGAGGCAACATGAACCGCCGTTTCGCCATCAGCCTGGCGCTGGGCCTGGCCATGGCCGGCACCTCGGCGCTGACCGGCGCGCTCACGCCCAAGGCGCGCGTGCCCCAGGCCCATGAACAGTTCAGCCTGGAGCAGATGATCCCGCAGCGCTTCGCCGACTGGCGCATCGACCCCTCGGTGGTGCCGCTGACGCCCGACCCGGAGCAGCAGAGCGTGCTCGAAAAGATCTACGACCAGACCCTGTCGCGCACCTACGTCAATGGCGAGGGCCAGCGCGTGATGCTGTCGATCGCCTATGGCGGCGACCAGAGCAAGTCGCTGCAGCTGCACCTGCCCGAGGTCTGCTACGTGGCTCAGGGCTTCCAGATGGTGAAGGAAGACGAGGCCGCACTGGCGACCCGCTTCGGCGAGCTGCCGGTCAAGCGCCTGGTGGCGCGCCTGCACGAGCGCAACGAACCGATCACCTACTGGATCACGATCGGCGAACATGCCTCGCGCGCCGGCATCCAGCAGAAGCTGCGGCGCCTGGCCTACGGCCTGTCGGGCGAGATCCCGGACGGCATGCTGGTGCGGGTCTCGACCATCGGGGCCGACGACGCCAGGGCCTACCGGATCCAGGACCGCTTCGTCGCCGACATGCTCGGCACGATGGCGCCGCGCGACCGCACCCGCCTGCTCGGCGCCGGGCTGGCGCCGGCACCCGGTTAAGGCCTGAGGCAGACAACACGAAGAACAAGGACACACCAGCCCGATGAATTTGAACGCGATCATCCCGTATGTGTATTACTCGCTGCCGTGGGCCTTCGTGATCGGCCTGTCGGTGGCTGCGGTCGCGGGCATCGGCATCGGCCTGGTCTGGCCGCGCTTCCTGGTCTATCCCTACCTGGCGGTCTACTTCTGCATGAACTCCACCAGCTACGGGAGCATGGCGGTCTTTGCCACCCGCAGCATCTACAGTCGCGGCTCCGGCATGCTGCTGTTCGGCGTGGTGCTGTGGTACGTGCTGGGCGCCTGGGCCTGCGCCCGCGTGGCCGCCACCTTCCAGCGCTATCCGACCCCGGCCTGCAGCCTGCGGCCCTGGTTCTGGGCCTGGGGCGTGCTGCTGGCCGCCCACGTGGGCGTCGGCCTGATGTCCGGCGTCACGGTGGCCGAGGCCCTGACTCCGCAGGGCTTCTCGAACGTGGTCTGGATGGCGCCGCTGATCTCGCTGATGCTGCTGTCCTTCCGCACCCGCGAGCATGTGCTGGAGCTGACCCACTTCATCCTGATCGTCGGCCTCGGCCGCTCCCTGTTCGGCCTGGTGCGCTGGGCGGCCTTCGGCGGCGACCCGAACAACGTGTACGCCAACCTGAACGCGATCAAGATCCGCCTGACCTTCTTCGACATCAACGACAGCCTGGTGTGCACCATCGCCTTCGCGATCGCCGCCGTCCACCTGTTCCAGAGCGTCAAGATCGAACGCCCCAGGTTCTGGCGCGCCATCGAGTGGATGACCCTGGTGTCCACCGGCCTGTGCATCCTGCTGTCCTACCGCCGCAGCGCCTGGATCGGCTTCATGCTGGCCTTCCTGGTGATCATGATGCGCTTCCCGCTCAAGCGCCGCATGCAGCTGATGACGGGCGGCCTGCCGCTGGTCGGCGCCGCGCTTGCCTATGTGGCGGTGCAGCGCCTGTCGCAGACCAAGGGGGCCGGCAGTGGGCTGTCGAGCCTGGTGTACGACATGCAGTCGCGCCGCTTCGGTCCCGAAAGCGAACGGGTGCTGGAGCTGAAGTTCGCGCTGGCCGACTTCCTGGCCAACCCCATCACCGGGATCGGCACCTGGGGACGTTACACCGGCTACCAGTACATCTCGTGGCAGCAGAACCCGGATGGCGGCCTGTTCCTGCACAGCGGCGTGCTGCACATCGCCCTCAAGAGCGGTCTGGTCGGCACCGTGCTGATGTTCGGCACCCTCGCCAGCTTCGTCCTGTTCGCACGGCGCGCCCTCAAGAGCCTGCCGCCCGAACTGCTGGGACTGGCCACGGCCGGGGTGGCCGGGCTGGCCTTCATGATTCCGGACTTCCTGGTCGGCACCCCGTTCCCGCAGGTGCGCACCAGCCAGATGCTGGCGATCTGCCTGGCCCTGCCTTACCTGGCGATGGCCGTCGCCAAGGCCGCGCCGGCGCCGCAGCGGGGCCTGCACCCCGCGGTGAAACCCTTCGTGCCGCGTCCGCGCCTGGTGACCGCCTGATGAACCTGCGCCTTGCCCGCAATGCCTGGTCGAACCTGCTCGGCGCCGCGATTCCCGCGCTGGTCATGCTCGGCACCGTGCCGCTGGTCGTCAAGGGACTGGGCGAGGCCAGCTATGGCGTGTACTCGCTGGTCACGGCCATCGTCGGCTACTTCGCCGTCATCGACATCAACGTCACCGCCGGTTCGGTCAAGTACATCGCCGAACACAACGCTAAACAGGACGACGACAGGATCTTCGAGACCATTTCCTTCGGCCTGGCCACGTATGCGGTCATCGGCCTGCTGGGGGCCCTCGGCCTGTTCCTCGGGGCCGCCTGGCTCGTCGGCGAGGTCTTCTCGGTGCCTCCGGCCCTGGTGCCGGAGGCCACCGCCACGCTGCGCCTGGCCGCGCTCGGCTTCCTGGCCGGCCAGCTGCAGAGTTACCTGAACAGCGTGCCGCAGGCGCTGATGCGCTACGACATCTCGGCGCGCCTCGAGATGGTGTTCGGCACCCTGGTGCCGCTGGCCACGGTCGGCGTGCTGCTGCTCGGCTACAACCTGTTCGAAGTGATCCTGCTGCGGGTGGCCGCCTCCAGCATTCACTGCGCCATCCTGTGGGGCGCGATCCGGCGCCTGCTGCCGGGCATGCGCTGGCGCTGGCCCGGCGCCGGCTTCCGCAACGCGCTGCTCGGCTTCTCGGCCTATTCCTTCCTGTCGCGCTTCGCCACGCTGTCCTATGCCCATGCCGACAAGCTGATCATCGGCGCCCTGGTCGGGGTCACCGGCCTGGCCTATTTCACGGTGGCGGCGACGCTCGCCAACCGCGTGCTGAGCCTCACCTTCCGCCTGTCCGGGGTGTTCTTCCCGGCCGCCAGCGCACTGGCGGCCAGTGGCGAGTTCGCGCGCCTCGACCGCGTCTACCTGAAGGCGACGCGCTACGTGGTGTTCCTGAACGCCGCCATCCTGGTGCTGGTGGCGGTGTTCGCCCACCAGATCCTCGGCTACTGGATGAACCAGGCCTTCGCCCGCAACGGCGCCACGGTACTGGCCGTGATGGCGCTGGCCCAGTTCGTCGATTCGCTCACCAGCCTGCCGTCGCTGGTCAACGACGGCATGGGCCACCCGCGCGTATCCGGCCTGTTCGCCGTCACCCGCGCGCTGGCCGGGCTGGCCATCGTGTATGCCGGGGTGGCCGGCTGGGGCATCGACGGCGCCGCCTGGGGCCACCTGGCCGCCTCGCTGGTATTCACCAGCGGCTTCCTGCTGTACGTGCACGGCCGCACGGTGCCGACCCGGTTCGGACGCCTGCTGTCCCAGGGCTACGCGCCCGGCCTGGCCGGAGTGGTGCTGGTGGCGGTCGCCGCCACCGCGGCCGAGCAGCTGTTCGACCGCGGGGCCTGGGATTTCGTCTTCATCCTGGGCGTGACCGCGCTGCTGCTGGGCGTGCACGGCCTCCTGTTCGTGGTCGAACGCGAGGACCGCCTGCTGGCCTGGTCGTGCCTGAAGGCCGGCTGGGCGCGCTGGCAGACGGCGGGGGCCAGGTAAATGCGGATCCTGATGGTGTCGGAAGACTTGCCGGGGGCCCAGCTCGGCGGATTGGCCAAGCATGTGGTGACCCTGTCGAACGCCTTGCTGGAAGAAGGGCACAGCGTCGACATCATGGGGCGCTCCGACCGCGCCCACGAACGCAGCGCGGAGGAGATCGGCTTCCAGGGCCGCTTCATCCCCGGCTTCGACTTCCGCCGCGTCGGCTGGAAGGAAGCCCAGCTCGGTTTTTTCAATCCCGCCAAGCGGCCCTGGTTCGCGGCCCGGGTGGCGCGCGCGCTGTCCGAACAGGCCGCCGCCTATGACGTAGTGCACTACCACGGCCACCTGCCGATGACCGGCCTGTACGTCGACCCGGCCCTGAACTTCGTCCAGACCCGCCACGACCAGGGCAGCGAATGCGTGACCCACCTGCGCTTCAAGGAAGGCGCGGTCTGCACCGAAACGGCGGCGCGCGCCTGCGCCGGCTGCGCCCACGCGGCGCCGGGACCCCTGCGCACGCTGATGTCCGGCCATGCGGTGGCGCGCTACCGCGGCGAGACCGAACGCACCTTTGCGCGCCACAAGACCATCTTCGTGTCGGACTTCCTGCGCCGCCAGTTCCTGCGCACCTTGCCGCATGCCGACCTGTCGCGCTCGCGCGTGATCCACAACTTCATCAACTACCGCAAGCTGTCGCACCTGGCCGCCGCGGCCGAGGGGCCGGTCCAGGGCCGGGTGCTGCTGGCCGGGCGCATCGACACCGGCAAGGGATTTGCCGAATTCCTGGCAGCTGCGCGCGCCCGCCTGCCGGCACAGGCGCAGCTGCTGGTGGTCGGCGACGGCCCCCTGCGCGCGGGCCTGGAAGCCGAGTATGCCAGCGAGCAGATTCGCTTCCTCGGCTGGCAGCCGAACCCGGAAGTGGTGGCGCTGACCGCCACCAGCCATGTCTGCGTGGTGCCCTCGGTGTGGGAAGAACCCTGTGGCACCACCATCCTCGAAGCGCTGGCGCTGGGCCGACCTTGCCTGGCGCTGGCACGCGGCGGCAATCCCGAGCTTGCCGTATACGAGTCCTATCCCGGCCAGCTGCGCCTGGCCACCTCGATGGCGGAGCTGGTCACGCTCCTCGGCCAGGAACTGGCGCGGCCGGCAACGGCGCGGCCGCTGCCGGCCACGGCCGGGATGGACGTTTTCCAGGCCCTACCCAAGATCGTGGACTTCTATGAACAATAATCAGCCAACCCAGGCTTCCGGCAAGCCGACCTTTTCCATCGTCACCTGCACCTGGAACAGTGCCGCCACCCTGGCCGACACCCTGGCTTCGGTCCAGGGCCAGACCTGCCAGGACTTCGAACACATCTTCGTCGACGGCGGTTCCACCGACGGCACCCTCGAGATGATCGCAGCCTATTCGGGCAACAAGCGGGTGCTGCGCGACGTCGGCGGCGGCATCAGCCGCGCCATGAACCAGGGCATCGAAGCGGCCCAGGGCGACATCATTGCCCATTTGCATTCGGACGATTACTACAACGGTCCCGACGTGCTGGCCACGGTCAAGCGTACCTTCGACGAGGCGAGGGCGTCGGGGCGTCCGGTCGATTGGGTGTACGGCAACATCCAGGTCTTGAAAGACGGCAAGATGGTGCCGCCCTATGCGATGCCGGCCTTTTCCTACCGATCCTTCGTGGCCGGCCGCAGCTCGATCCCGCATCCGGCCGTGTTCGTCCGCAAGGCGGCCTTCGAGCGGATCGGCAGCTTCGACGAGAAACTCAAGTATGCGATGGACATCGACCTGTGGCTGCGGCTCGGGGCGGTATCGCGCCCGGCGATGATCGACCAGCCCCTCACGGTGTTCCGCGACCACGAGGGCAGCGTGTCCTCGGCCAACCGGCTCAAGGCGCGCCAGGAGGAATTCAATGTGCGCCGGCGCCACATGGACAAGGCGCCGCTGGCCTTCGGTATTTATTGCCTGCGCTACCTGAAGCGTGTGCGCGCGCTGCAGACTGAGGCACGTGCGGTAGCGCTTCCATAGCCTTTTTGACAGCTTTGCCGTTTTATCTTTTCAGTCGGTTTACGACCGTTATAGGCATGCAAATATTGTTCGGCAAGAGTTGAAATTCTGTCGTGGGATTTCTGCACGGCAAGCAAAAAATCTCTGATTCTTTGGAGAATTTTCCTGTGCTCAACTTACTTTGGGGTAGCATAACTCCTGTCAGTAAGCCGCTTTCACAGCGCAGAAAACGTTCTCAAGCCAGCGGCCAGCCCGGCCCGGCGCATCGATTTCAAGATTTTTTCTCGGAGCACCCACATGCAATTTCAACGCAAGTTCCTGGTCATGGCCGCTGCTTTCGCCTCGCTGTTCGCGAGCGTCACCGCACGTGCCGACTGGGTCCAGTCGACCGACCCCCTGGTCGTGCAGGCCAAGCCTGAAATGAACCAGGTGCAGGCCCAGAATCCTCCTGGTTTCACCTGGGCCCGTCACGGGACCGGTCCGGCCAGCTACGAAATCGAAATCACCCCGGTCGGCGGCACGCCGACCCGCGCCGTCGTCGACCGCAACTGGTACCTGCCGGCCAAGGCCCTGGCCCTCGGCAACTACACCTGGCGCGTGCGCCCGGTCGGCAGCAACGACTGGTCGACCGCGCGCACCTTCTCGATCACCAGCAAGGCGACCACCTTCGAAG
This sequence comes from Telluria sp. ZB4P36, assembly GCF_059685865.1. Taxonomy (NCBI): domain Bacteria; kingdom Pseudomonadati; phylum Pseudomonadota; class Betaproteobacteria; order Burkholderiales; family Oxalobacteraceae; genus Telluria; species Telluria sp. ZB4P36. The sequence continues at coordinate 36,893 of NZ_JCASIE010000016.1, read as the reverse complement.
TGCCGGACAACGCCACCCTGCGCAGCCGCATCCTGTCGAAGGCGCGTCCGCGCTCGCTGCCGCCGTCGGTGACGCCGTTCTCGACCTGGCCGTATGCCAAGCGCACCGCGCTGGAGCCCTACCTGAGCCGCCTCGGGAATGAAGTCAAAGCGCAAGTGACCGCCGTGCCGGCACTGTCCGACGCGCGCTGGTCGATCGTGATCAGCTCGCCGCTGACCGCCGCCATGGCCAGCCAGCAGACCGACGTGCGCCAGCGCATCAACGAAGCGACCCGCCAGATGGAAGCCGCGGCGCTGATGTACCGCCTGAAGGGCGAATCCCTGTACCTGACCGAAGCCCTGAAACGCGGCGACGAACTGGCCTCGCTCAACCCGAGCGGCCCGACCAGCTATGTCAACCAGGACCAGGCCACCCGCCAGATCGCCTGGGGCCTGGCCAAGGCCATCGACCTGCTGGGCAGCTCGCTCGATGCGACCCGCAAGGCGCGCTGGCTCGGCTCGATCAAGGTCCGCACCACCGAGATGTACAACAGCCTGGCGGGCGACAACGGCCGCCTCGACCAGTACCCATTCGACTCGCACGGCAATACCAGCCTGATCTACATCGTGCTGATCTCGACCCTGACCCTGGGCGACATCCCGGAAGCCGAGAAGTGGTTCGACTTCTCGTTCCGCGCCTACGCCCTGAGCCCGAACCCCTGGAGCGGCCCGGAAGGCGGCTATGCCAACGGCACCGCGTATGCCGAGTACGCTGCCGGCTACCTGCTGGCCCTGTGGGATCCGCTGACCCATGCCAGCGGCGTGAACTTCTTCGGCAAGCCCTGGACCCTCGGTTTCCTCGACTTCGCGATGGAATTCACCCCGCCGGGCGCGCGCACCCATGCCTTCGGTGACGCCTCCGAGACCAAGCCGGACGCCCGCGTGTTCCGCGCCTTCGCCTCGCGCATGTGGTCGCCGCGTGCCGCCTGGTACGTGAAGAACACCACCGGCATGGAAGACGCGATGTCGCTGCTGCAGGCCCAGTACCCGCTGCCGGTCGCCGACACCAAGGTCTACCAGGCGCCGTCGAACTCGGCCTACTACCCGAGCATCGGCTGGGTCGCGATGCACAGCGACCTCGCGTCGAGCTCGCGCATCTCGGCCTTCTTCAAGTCCAGCCCCTACGGCTCGTTCAACCACAGCCACGGCGACCAGAACGGCCTGCTGCTGTCGAGCGCCGGCCAGCCGCTGCTGGTCAAGGCCGGCTGGTACGACTGGTACGGTTCGCCGTACTGGACCGACTGGTACCACCAGACCCGTTCGCAGAACGCGGTCACCTTCGACGGCGGCAAGGGCCAGATGGTGAACGGCTACCGCGAGCAGCTGCAGCGCAACGGCAAGATCACCGCCTTCACCGCGCAGCCGAGCTACGACTATGCCGAAGGCGATGCCACCCCGTCGTATGGCGGCCAGCTGACCATGGCCAAGCGCCAGGTCTGGCACCTGCGTAACGCCGGCAACGCGATCCTGGTGCGCGACCGCATGGCCAGCACCGTGGCCCGCACCTACGAGTGGAACATGCACACCCCGGCCATCATGACGGTCGAGAACGAGCAGAACGTCAAGGTCGTGGCGGGCACCCAGTCGCTGTGCGTGCGTTCGCTGAACACCAATGCCAGCTTCGCCAAGTGGATCGGTCCGGGCGCCAAGGCCAACGTGGTGGAAGACCACGGCGCCTTCTACCTGAAGGCCAACGCCAACACCACCGCCGAGTACCTGGTGCTGCTCGACGTCGGCTGCAAGAAGCCGACCGTGACGGTCTCGACCTCGGGCGCGGTGCGCACCGTGACCGTGGGTGGCCAGTCGGTGACCATCAACTAACAGAGCGCTGTTCTTCCCGCGCGCCGTGCTAGACTCGGCGCGCAGCAAAGGTCCCCCGCGGCGCAGGCTGCGGGGGATTTTTTTTATAGGTAGCAGCTGAGCAGGGAGGGTGATGAAGCAGGTATTCCTGATCTGTGCGCACAAGGACATGGACCAGCTCAACGCGCTGGTCGCTGCCCTGTGCGATCCCGATTTCACCGTCTACGTCCACCTCGACCGCAAGAGCGCGATCGACCCCGCCGCGCTGCATCCGGCCGCGCGCCAGGTCGCACCGCGCATCGACGTGCGCTGGGGCGGCTTCTCGCAGGTCCAGGCCACCCTGGCGTCGCTGCGCCAGATCCTGCGCGAGCAGCCGGACTTCGACAAAGTCGTGTTCCTGTCCGCCCAGGACTATCCGCTGCTGCCGAATGCCCTGCTCAAGCGCGAGCTGGAGCGGCTGCGCGACCGCGAGCTGATCGAGACGGCGCCCATTGCGCCGGGCGGCTGGAACGTGGGCTTTCGCTACCAGTTCTTCCACCGCGAAGGGGGAGGGAGACTGGAGCGCCTGGCATGCGGTCTCGCCAACCGCCTGCTGCGGGCGACGGGACGCCGCCGCCGCATGCCGGACGGCTTCGTGCCGCACGGCGGTTCCTCGTGGTGGGCCTTGTCGCGCGATTGCGTGGCCGAGGTGCTGCGCCTGCTTGACGCGCACCCGCGCCTGATGCGCTTCCTGCGCACCGTCCAGTGCCCGGACGAGATGCTGTTCCAGACCCTGGTGATGGGCTCGCGCTTCGCCGGCCGCGTACTGTCCGACAATTACCGCTACGTGCAATGGCCGGAGCAGGGCGCGCGCAATCCCAAGGTGCTGGACGCCGGCGACTTCGCGCGCATCCGCGCCTCGAACGCCCACTTCTGCCGCAAGCTCGACAGCCAGGCCAGCGCCGGCCTGCTGCCACAGCTCCTGCAGTGGAAGGAAAGCCGCGCCGCCTAATCCTGGTCGAGCGGGATGGCGATGCCGATCACCCGGTACTGCGCCGGGAAGTCGCCGCGCAGGGTCGCCTTGCCGGTCGGCAGGTCAACACTATACAAGCTGCTCTTGGCGCCGCTCGTCGCGATCGAGGCCAGGGCCTGTACGCCGCCGCGCGCGCTGTTGTAGATATCGAAGCCGGTGTCCGCGCCGGCATCCACGCCCAGCTTGCCGGTGGCGGCCAGGGTGCCGTCGTTCGGCGGCGACTGCAGGGCGACCTGGTCCAGCGTGGTGTCGAGTGCATACAGCGTGGTGGCGGTCTCCGCCGACAGGTCGTTGTTGGTGTAGGCCGAGCCGGTGACCCCGGTGGCATTCGGGCCGACCGAATTCAGCGCAGTGCCCGGGGGATAGTCGAGCGGGTCGTCGGCGAGCGTCGTGCCGGCAGTGATGTTGTGGCGCAGGTTCTGGCCGGTGTCGCTGACGATGCGCAGGCGGTCGGCGGCGGGGTTGAAATCGACGCCGAACGAGGAACCTTCCAGCATGACCGTCAGGTTGCCGACCTTGGTCGCCACGGCGCCGGCGAGATCGATCCGGTAGATGCCGCCGCTGCGGCTGACGCCATATAACTGTTTGTCCTGGACGCGGTAATCGATGCCGACCAGGGCATCTCCCCGCATCAGGCCGCTGATACTGCCGAGGCTGCGGGCCTTGTCCGGCCGCTTGTCCCTGAAGCAGACGAGCTGCATGTCCGCGCTGAGCCCGACCACGAGCAGGGGACCGCCTTCGCGGTGATCGTTGGTGCAGGCGCTACGTGGGGCCGCGCTGGCGGAAAGCGACATGGCGGCAAGGGTGACGGCGACGACCAGGCTGGCTGATGTTCTCACAATGGTTCTCCTCGAAAGCCGGACCGGGCGATCCGGTGCAAGTACTACGTCCGGGCAGGCGGCTTGGATGCAGCTTCGCTTAAATATTTTTTGAGCAACACTTTGTTTGCCCGGATGTGCTGCACCGCACATATCTGTGCCGACACAGGAGCGTGCGCACGGAACCCTGCGCTAGAATCGGCTGGTCTTGCCCATCCATATGAACCGCATGCACAAGCCCCTGTCCATCGCCTTCATCGTCCGTGATCCTCTACCTCCCTTGCGTGCCGACCTACTGACCCTGTTCGGCGCCGAGATGCCGCGTTACGGCGTGCACACCGAGCTGGTGGGGCAGTCCGGCAGCGAGGGCGGGGCGCCGTGGCAGGCGGGCGGCATGCACGCGGTCGGCAGCCTGAAGTCGCGGTTCGCCCCGGTCATGTCGCCGCTCTGGGACCTGCGCGGCCTGTTGCAGGCGCGGCGCAGGGGGCGGCCCGACTGCATCCAGGTGCGCGACAAGATCGCCTCCGGCCTGCTCGGGCGCCTCGCCGCCTCCGTCCTGCGCGTGCCTTTCATTTACTGGATGTCCTTCCCGATCGTCGAAGGCTTCGAGGTGCGCCGCGACGAGATCGGCAGCCGCAAGAAGGGACTGAAGTGGCTCGCCCACGCGCTGCGCGCCGCCGCCTCGCGCTTCGTCGTCTACCGCCTGGTGCTGCCGGGCGCCCGCCACATCTTCGTCCAGAGCGAAGCCATGGCCGACTGGCTGGCGAGCCAGGGCTTCGCGCGCGCGCGCATGACCGCCGTGCCGATGGGCGTCGATGCCGCGCTGTTCGACCGCAGCACGGTCGAGCCGGTCGAGGACCCGCGCCTGATCGGGCGCCGCGTGGTTCTCTACCTCGGCCGTATCGCCCAGGCGCGCCGCTCGGATTTCCTGCTCGACGTCGCAGAGCAACTCAAGGAGGACGTCCCCGATGTGCTCCTCGTGATCGCCGGCGACGCCGCCTCGAACGACGAAATGGACTGGATGCGCGCCGAGATCGCCCGCCGCGGCATCCAGGAGCACGTGCTGCTGACCGGCTGGCTGCCCCAGCGTACCGCCCTCGGCTATGCGGTACGGGCCGAGGTGGGCCTGTCGCCGATTCCGCGCGGCACCCTGTTCGACGTCTCGTCGCCGACCAAGCTGGTCGAGTACCTGGCGCTGGGCATCCCCAGCGTCGCCAACGACATTCCGGACCAGCAGCTGGTCATAGCCGAGAGCGGGGCAGGGCTGTGTGCGCCCATGGAAACGGCCCCGTTTGCGGCAGCCGTGCGGCGCCTTCTGGAGGACAAGGCCCTCGCCGCGGAGTTCGCGAAACGTGGCCCAGCGTACGTAAGGAGCCACCGGACCTATGCTATTCTGGGGCGGATTGTTGCAGAAACGTACACGAAAATACTGCCTCGAAAGAGCTAAAAAAACAACACTGTAGTTCCACAGGCATCGTATCGTGCGCTTCCTGGAGTAAACACTGTTGTACTATCCAAAACAATTTCTATTTTGCAAACTCGTTTGCAGCCACCGGAGGGAAGGGCGAATGGCATGAACCGGGTATCGGCATCGGCAGCGCCCGCGGCGACGCATGCCTCGCCCAGGGTGCTCATGCTGGGTACCGAGCCTGGTGGACGCGGTGGTGTCGCCACCGTGGTCTCGCTGTTGCGCCAGAACGGCCTGTTCGAGCGCGAGGGCGTCCGCTACGTCTCGACCCATGCCGAAGGCAGCCGTGCCGCCAAGATCGGCGCCGCCTTCAAGGGCCTGCTGCGCACCCTGGCCTGCCTGGCGCGCGGCCCGGACATCGTCCATGCGCATGCGGCCTCGAACGGCAGTTTCGTACGCAAGTCGGTGCTGCTGGCGCTGGCCCGCGCGAGCGGCGCCAAGACCGTGTTCCACCTGCACGGCGCCTGCTTCGACAGCTTCATCGAACGCTCGAATCCGCTGATGCGGCGCTGGATCCGCCATACGCTCGAACAGAGCGCGGTCGTGATCGCGCTGTCGACCCGCTGGGCGAGCTACCTGAACGGCTTCGCGCCGCGCGCCCGGGTCGTCGTGATCCCGAATTCGGTGCCGCTGCCCCCTGCGGGGCCGGACCGGGCCGAACCGGGCCGCATCCTGTTCCTCGGCCAGGTCGAGCCGCGCAAAGGCATTTATGAACTGGTGGAAGCGCTGGCCCTGCTCAAGGACCGCTACCCGCAGGTGAAGCTGGCGGTCGGCGGGCAGGGCGAGCTGGCGCAGCTCAAGGCGCGCGCGGCGGCGCGCGGCGTAGCCGAGCGCATCGAGGAGCTGGGCTGGGTCACCGCCGAACGCAAACAGGAAGAACTGGCGCGCGCCGCCATCTTTTGCCTGCCTTCGCATGCCGAAGGCTTGCCGATGGCGCTGCTCGAGGCGATGGCGGCCGGGAAGGCGGTGGTCAGCACCGGCGTCGGCGGCATCCCGGATGCGCTGCGCGACGGCGACAACGGCCTGATGGTCGAGCCGGGCAACGTGGAAGCGCTGGCAGCCGCCCTCGGCAAGCTGCTGGGCGACGACGGGGAGCGCCGGCGCCTGGGCGCGCGCGCCCGCGCCACCATCGAACAGGAATTCGAGTCCGGCGTCGTGATCGGACAACTATCAGCGGTGTATCAGCAATTGCGGCAGCAGCGCAGCTGAAGCAACATCGCGACCACCTCAGCGGGGGAGAGAGATGAACGCAACAGTAAGAATAGGATGGCTGGTGAACCGGCTGCGCTGCATGTCGGTGGCCGAAGTGGGTTACCGGGTCCGCCAGGCTGCCGCCACCCGGATGGGCCGGCGCATGGCAGGCCGCTCGGCGCCCACGCCGCTGCCGCGCGCCCGCACGCTGGCCGTGCATGGCGCTCCCACGCTCGGCGCCGCCGAAATCGAGGCCCTCCTGCTCGACGCCGAGCGCATCTGCGCCGGCCATGTGGTGCTGTTCGCGGAACGCCGTTTCGACGTCGGCGTGCCCACCGCCTGGAACCGCGATCCCGAGACCGGCGTCACCGGTCCGTCCATCTACGCCGGCGACATCGCCATCACGAACCGCGAACAGGTCGGCGACATCAAGCACGTGTGGGAACTGAACCGCCACCTGCACCTCGTCCGCCTGGCCCAGGCCTGGGTGGTGAGCGGCGAAGTGCGCTGGCTGCACGCGCTCGGGCAGCAGCTGCGCAGCTGGCTCGAGCAGTGCCCGCCGCTGACCGGTCCCAACTGGACCAGCTCGCTCGAACTGGGCATCCGCCTGGTCAACTGGAGCCTGGTCTGGCAACTGGTCGGCGGCGAGAACAGCCCCCTGTTCGACGGCGAATCCGGCCAGAAGCTGCGCGAAGACTGGCAGGGCAGCATCCATGCCCACTGCCGCGGCATCGCGCGCCACCTGTCGCGCCATTCCTCGGCCAACAATCACCTGATCGGCGAACTGGCCGGCCTCTACGTCGGCGCCAGCACCTGGCCGTGCTGGAAGGAATCCGGCGAGTGGCTGGAGCAGGCGCGCCGCGAGCTCGAACACGAGGCCGTGGCCCAGTATTCGCGCGACGGCGTCAACCGCGAGCAAGCCTTCGCCTACCATATCTTCTCGAGTGAATTCCTGTTCGTCGCCGGCCTGATGGGCCAGGCCTGCGGCCAGCCTTTCCCGCGCCACTACTGGGCCTCGCTGCAGCGCGCGCTGCGCTTCCTGCGCTCGGTGCGCGACTCTAGCGGCCATGTGCCGGCGGTGGGCGACGCCGATGACGGCTGCGTGTTCCGCCTCGACGCTTCCGGCATGGACCGCGCCGCCCAGCTGCTGGCGCTGGGCGACACCGTGTTCGGCGCCGCCGGCGATACCCACCCCGGCGTGCGCTGGCTGCTGCATGCGCTGCCGGGTTCGCGCCCGGACTGCGACCCGCACGAAGTCGATACCGGCTGGGCCTTCCCGGATGGCGGCTACCTCCTGTTCGGCAACCACTTCGGCGAACACCAGGAGGTCAAGGGCATGCTCGACTGCGGCCCGCTCGGCTACCTCGGCATCGCCGCCCACGGCCACGCCGACGCGCTGGCGATGACGCTGTCGGTGGCGGGCGAGGAATGCCTGATCGATCCCGGCACCTATTCCTACTGGCAGGAGCAGAAGTGGCGAGACTATTTCCGCGGCACGTCCAGCCACAACACCGTGCGCATCGATGGCCTCGACCAGTCGACCAGCGGCGGGCGCTTCATGTGGCTGCGCAAGGCGCAAGCCCGCATCGAGCGCATGCCCAGCAGCCCGAACGACTTCGATTTCCGCGGCTCGCACGACGGCTATACCCGCCTGTCCGACCCGGTGCGCCACATGCGCAGCGTGCGCTTCGACGGCGCCAGCAACACCCTGGTCGTACGCGACGAAGTCTCGGCGCGCAAGCAGCACAAGGTCGAACTGTTCTGGCACTTCGCGCCCGAGCTCGACGTGCGCCTGACCAGCCATGGCCTGTCGGTACGCGGCAAGCGCTTCGTGCTGCAGCTGCAGGCCAGCGGCGCCGACCTGCAGCTGGAACTGGTGCGCGGCGCCGAAAACCCGCCGCTCGGCTGGTGCTCGCGCACCTATGAATCGAAGCTTCCTTGCGAAGTGCTGCGTATCACGACCGTATCGTCCGCCGTCCCTGTCGAATGCAGGTTTACAATAACGTTCCTGCATTAGTAAAATGTTATCGTTAGGAAAGTTGCAATGCTGATATATCTCGTTGCTGGTGCCCGTCCGAACTTCATGAAAATCGCGCCGATCGTGCGTGCCCTGCAGGCACAGTCGGCTTTGTCCTTCAAGATCATCCACACCGGACAGCACTACGACCGCGAGATGAACGATGTCTTCTTCGAAGAACTCGGCATCCCGCAACCCGACGTGTTCATGGCCGCCGGCGGCGGCAGCCATGCCCAGCAGACCGCCAAGATCATGCTCGGCTTCGAGGAGCTGTGCGAAGCCGAGCGCCCGGCCGCCGTGCTGGTGGTGGGCGACGTCAACTCGACCCTGGCCTGCTCGATCGTGGCCAAGAAGCTGCAGATCCCGGTGGCCCACGTCGAAGCCGGCCTGCGCAGCGGCGACATGAGCATGCCGGAGGAAATCAACCGCCTCGTCACGGACAGCATCTCGGACTGGTTCTTCGCCACCGAGCCGGCCGCCGTCGAGCACCTGCGCCGCGAAGGAAAGCCGGATTCCGCCGTGCACTACGTCGGCCACGTGATGGTGGACAACGTGCTGTACCAGGCCGAGAAGCTGTCGCAGCTCGACAGCTCCGGCTTCGAGACCAGTGCATTCAAGGCCGCCCACCGACGCTACGGGGTGGTGACCCTGCACCGCCCGAGCAACGTCGACGAACCCGCAAGCCTGGCGCGCATCGCCGGCGCCCTGAAGGAGATCGCGCAGGACTTGCCGCTGATCTTCCCGGTGCACCCGCGCACCCGCGCCAACATCGGGAAATTCGGCATCGACCTCGGCCCCAACATCACCCTGGCCGGCCCGCAGGCCTACATGGCCTTCCTCGGCCTGTGGAAGGACGCGGCCGTGGTGCTCACCGACAGCGGCGGCCTGCAAGAGGAAACGACGGCGCTGGGCGTGCCCTGCATCACGATCCGCGAGAACACCGAACGCCCGGTGACGGTCGACGAAGGCACCAATGTGCTGGCCGGCACCGATCCCGAAGCCATCGTGCGCGAAGCCAGGAAGGTCTTGCGCGGCGAGGGCAAGCAGGGCCGCCGGCCGGAGCTGTGGGACGGCAAGGCGGCCGAGCGCATCGTCGCGGTCCTGGCACGGGAGCTGGCGGCGGGCGCTGCACCTTCTGAAAAGGAAGCCGCATGAACGAACGGATCACCCTGATGGGCTGTCAGGTCGATAACCTGACGATGGAAGAAACGCTGGGCAAGGTCGAAGGCTTCATCCAGACCGGCCTGCCGCACCAGCACGTGGTGGTCAATGTGGACAAGCTGGTCAAGGCCAGCCGCGACCCGGAACTGCGCCAGATCATCAACGACTGCGCCCTGGTCAACGTGGACGGCATGCCGGTGGTGTGGGCCTCGCGCCTGCTCGGCAAGCCGCTCAAGGAAAGGGTGGCCGGCGTCGACCTGTTCGAGGCGCTGATGCGGCGCGCGGGCGAAAAGGGCTGGCGCGTGTTCCTGCTCGGCGCACGCGAAGAAGTCGTCAGCAAGGTGGCCGAGACCTATACCCGCAAGTACCCGCGCCTGGTGCTGGCGGGCTACCGCAATGGCTACTGGAAGGGCGAGGAAGAAGAGCAGGCGGTGGCCGAACAGATCCGCGCAAGCCGGGCCGACCTGCTGTTCGTGGCGATCAGCTCGCCCAAGAAGGAACAATTTCTCGGCAAGTACCAGGCCCATATGCGGATTCCCTTCGCCATGGGCGTCGGCGGCACCTTCGACGTCGCCATCGGCAAGGTGAAGCGGGCTCCGCTCTGGATGCAGCGGTCCGGGCTCGAATGGTTCTACCGCTTCCTGCAGGAGCCGCGCCGCATGTTCCGGCGCTACTTCATCGAAGACGTGGCCTTCATCGGCCTGTTGTGCAAGGAAGCATTCAAGGGCCGGCAGGCCAGGCAGGGATAGGTCGGCCATAGAAGCCGTCCGGGCAAGAACAGTCTAGCGCCCCAAGCAAGAAACGCGAAGAACGCACGGTGGAGACCGCATGGCCGCCGCATCCGTCCGCCCCGGCGGCAGGTGCAGGTGTTCGTGTCGTGTCCGCTGCGGCAGGGCGTGTGTGCATGCCCCGCGCAGCAGTGATATGCTGCGCATTGCATTGTCACATTATTAATACGTATCACATATCACAGAGAGCGAAACGACATGAAGATCCTGGTTACTGGCGGCATGGGTTATATCGGTTCCCACACCGTCGTCGAACTGCAGAACGCTGGCCACGAGGTGGTCGTGGTGGACAACCTGTCCAACGCGGTCGCATCGGTACAGGAGCGTGTGCAACGGATCACGGGCAAGGCCTTCGTCTTCGAGGAAGCCGACATCCGCGACCGCGCGGCCCTGGAGCGCGTGTTCGGCGCCCACAAGGTCGATGCGGTGATCCACTTCGCCGGCCTGAAGGCGGTCGGCGAATCGGTGGCGCAGCCGCTGCGCTACTACGACAACAACGTCAACGGCAGCGTCATCCTGTTCGAGACCATGGCCAAGTTCGGCGTGAAGACGATCGTGTTCTCGTCCTCGGCCACCGTGTACGGCGATCCGGCCTCGGTGCCGATCCGCGAAGACTTCCCGCTGTCGGCCACCAATCCCTACGGCCGCAGCAAGCTGATGATCGAGGACATCCTGCGCGACCTGGCCAAGGCCGAACCCAGCTGGCGCATCGCGCTGCTGCGCTACTTCAACCCGGTCGGCGCCCACGAAAGCGGCCTGATCGGCGAAGAGCCGAACGGCATCCCCAACAACCTGGTGCCCTACATCGCCCAGGTCGCCAACGGCCAGCGCGACAAGCTGTCCGTGTTCGGCGGCGACTACCCGACCCCGGACGGTACCGGCCTGCGCGACTACATCCATGTGGTCGACCTGTCGATCGGCCACGTGAAGACCCTCGACCGCCTGGCCAAGGGGCCGGGCATCGTTACCTACAACCTCGGCACCGGCCGCGGCAACAGCGTACTCGAAATGGTGAAGGCCTTCGAAGAGGCTTGCGGCCGCAAGATCGCCTACCAGATCGTCGAGCGCCGCCCGGGCGACGTGGCCAAGTGCTACGCCGACCCTGCCAAGGCGCGCGAAGAGCTGGGCTGGACTGCCGAGCGTGATGTCGCTCAAATGTGCGCCGACGTGTGGCGCTACCAAACCACAGCCAAATAAACTAAGTTACGTAAAGGACGGTCTGATGAAAGCCATGATTCTCGCTGCAGGCAAGGGCACGCGCGTACGCCCGCTGACCTATGACCTGCCAAAACCCATGATCCCGCTGCTGGGCAAACCCGTGATGGCCTACCTCGTCGAGCACCTCAAGAAGCATGGCGTGACCGAGATCATGGTCAACGTCAGCTGGCTGCACGAAAAGATCGAGGAATACTTCGGTGAAGGCGAGCAGTTCGGGGTCCAGATCGGCTACTCGTTCGAGGGCTACATCAAGGACGACGGCGAAGTCGTGCCCGAGCCGATCGGCTCGGCCGGCGGCATGAAGAAGATCCAGGAATTCGGCGGCTTCTTCGACGACACCACCATCGTGCTGTGCGGCGACGCCCTGATCGACCTCGATCTCAAGGCGGCGCTCCTCGAGCACCGCCGCAAGGGAGCGATGGCCACCGTCATCACCAAGGAAGTCCCGTGGGACAAGGTCTCGTCCTATGGCGTGGTGGTCACCGACGCCGAAGGGCGCATCACCGAGTTCCAGGAAAAGCCGTCCGAAGCCGAAGCGAAGTCGAACTTCATTTCCACCGGCATCTACATCTTCGAACCGGAAGTCATCGACCTGATCCCGTCGGGCGTGCCCTTCGACATCGGTTCCGAGCTGTTCCCGCTGCTGGCCGAGCGCGGCCTGCCGTTCTATGCCCAGGGGCGCCCCTTCAACTGGCTCGACATCGGCACCATGAGCGACTACTGGGAAGTGCTGCAGACCGTGCTGACCGGCGAGGTCAACCACATGGACGTGCCGGGCATCCAGATCGAGCCCGGCGTCTGGACCGGCCTGAACACCAGCATCGACTGGAACGGCACGGTCATCGAGGGTCCGGTCTACATCGGCTCGAATGTGCGCATCGAAGCCGGGGCCCGCATCGTCGGCCCGACCTGGATCGGCCACGGCAGCCACATCTGCGAAGGCGCCGAGGTGGTGCGTAGTGTGTTGTTCGAATACACACGGGTGTTGCATGATGTAACATTGCATGAAATGATCGTTTTCAAGGATTACAGTGTCGACCGCAAAGGCGAGATGAAGCATTCCTCCGAGTACTCTTCCCAGGAATGGCTGAATGCGCGCGACCGCCGGCGCTCGCGGCGCAAGGAAACCGACAGTACGAGCAGCAACGAGCTCGAGAAAATCATAGAGAAAGCAAGCGCATGAAAATCTACCCAGTCATCCTCTCCGGCGGTGCCGGTACCCGCCTGTGGCCCTTGTCGCGCGCCGTGTTGCCCAAGCAGCTGCTGCCGCTGGTGGCCGACAAGACCATGCTGCAGGAAACTGCGCTGCGGGTGGCCGGCTGGCCGGGAGTGATGGCGCCGCTCGTGGTATGCGGTAACGATCACCGTTTCATGGTGGCGGAACAGCTGCGCGAGATCGGCATCACCCCGCTCGGCATCCTGCTCGAGCCGGTCGGCCGCAACACCGCCCCGGCGGTGGCGGCGGCGGCCCACTACCTGAAGGCGATCGATCCGGAAGCGCTGATGCTGGTGCTGCCGGCCGACCACGTGATCGCGAACGGCGCGGCCTTCCGCGACGCGGTCGAGCGCGCCGTAACCCTGGTGTCGCAAGGCGCCCTGGCCACCTTCGGCATCGTACCCAAGACCCCGGAGACCGGCTACGGCTACATCCGCCGCGGCGAACAGGTCGCCCATTGCGGCGACTGCTACAAGGTGGCGCGCTTCGTCGAGAAGCCGGACGCCGCCACCGCGCAAAGCTTCCTGGACGACGGCGGCTACTACTGGAACAGCGGCATGTTCATGTTCCGCGCCGAGCGCTTCCTGGCCGAACTGCAGCTGCACGCACCGGCCATCGCCGACGCCGCCGGCAAGGCCGTCAGCACCGGCTACCGCGACCTCGACTTCTGCCGCCTGGAAGAACAGGCCTTCTCCGACAGCCCGTCCGATTCGATCGACTACGCAGTGATGGAAAAGACCCGCGACGCCGCCGTGGTGCCGGCCGACATCGGCTGGAACGACGTCGGCTCCTGGTCGGCGCTGTGGGAAGTGCAGCCCAAGGATGCCAACGGCAATGCCCAGCGCGGCGACGTCTACCTGGACGGCGTCACCAATTCGCTGGTGCGTGCCGAGTCGCGCATCGTGGCCGTGGTCGGCGTCGACAACCTGGTCGTGGTCGAGACCCAGGACGCGGTGCTGGTCACCCACAAGGACCAGGTGCAGCGCGTCAAGCAGGTGGTCGACCACCTCAAGAGCAAGGCGCGCACCGAACACCTGCACCACACGCGCGTGTACCGCCCCTGGGGCCACTACGAAGGCATCGATGCCGGCGACCGCTTCCAGGTCAAGCGCATCACCGTCAAGCCGGGCGAGAAGCTCTCGCTGCAGATGCACCACCACCGCGCCGAGCACTGGGTCGTGGTGTCGGGCACCGCGCGCGTGACCTGCGGCGACCGCGTCAGCCTGCTGTCCGAGAACGAATCGACCTATATCCCGATCGGCATGAACCATCGCCTGGAAAACCCGGGCAAGCTGCCGCTGCACATCATCGAAGTGCAGTCCGGCAGCTACCTCGGCGAGGACGACATCGTCCGCTTCGAGGACATCTACCAGCGCGCCTGATCCGGCGCCGCCATTGAGCTGAACTGTACGGCCCTGCCGTACAGTTCAAGCCGCTTGCGCAGCGGAACCGTGCGAACCCCTTACGGAACACGGGCATACAATTGCCTGCAACTGAACGAGCGAGGGGTAATCCATGAAAACAATCCTTGCAGCGTCTGCGCTGGCCGTCGTGCTGGCCGCACCGGCGGCGTACGCCCAGAACGGCGTGCCTCTGCTGGACCTGACCCTGTACGGCCAGCTCGAACGCTGGCTGGGCGCCGGTCCGCTGGACCTGCGCAACATCTATACCCGGGAACAGGGCCACAATTCGCGCGACTTCCACGCCGCCGCCGACGGCGCCGGCATGACCTTCACGCTGCTCCAGGTCACCAACGATTTCGGCCAGAGCTGGATTGTCGGCGGCTACAATCCGCAGAGCTGGTCGTCCACCGACGGCTGGCACGAAACGCCGAACGACTGGCAGCGCACCGCCTTCATTTTCAACTACACCGACGCCCAGCTGTGGCGCCAGGTCATGCGCGACAATGTCTTGCCGAACCGCGGCCTGCGCCAGACCTTCAACGATCCGAATCACGGCCCGACCTTCGGCGCCGGCCCCGACCTGTTCGTCAATGACCGCCTGAACGCGGCCATGTCCTGGCAGGTAAGCTACGGCGACGGCCTGTCCGAGGGCACCAGCATCATCGACGGCAGCACCGGCGGCCAGCTGTTCCGGGTCGACGCGCTCGAGGTGTATTCGATCTCGCTCGTGCCCGAACCCGCCAACACGGCGATGTTCATCGGTGGCCTGGGCGTGCTCGGATGGACCGCGTGGCGGCGGCGCGCGCGGCCCGCACTCCGGCGCACGCACTGAGCAGGGGCGCAGGGCAGCGGCCACGCCGCTCAGCAGTGAGCTGAAAGAACGGCAAGCTGTGGCATGATGACGGCGGAGCTTCGGCTCCGCCATCCGTTCACCATGCGACCGATCCGATGCGACCGAAACTGCAAGCATTCTTGCATGCCTCCCTGCGTGCCATTTTTCTCTGCTGCCTGTCCCTGACCTGCGCCACCGCTGCCGTCGGCGCGCCGGCGTCCGCACTCAAACCCTCGCAACTGGCGATCGTCATCAATGACGAGGATCCGAACAGCGTCGCGGTGGGCGCCTACTACCGCAAGCGGCGCGGTATCCCGGCCGCGAACGTGGTGCACGTGCGCATTCCCGGCAAACCGCGTGCAATCAGTCCGGCCCAGTTCCGCCTGCTGAAGGAAGAGATCGACAGCCAGCTCGGGCCCCAGGTCCAGGCGCTGCTGATGGTCTGGACCGCGCCCTATGCCGTCGACTGCAATGCGATCACCGGCGCCTACACCCTCGGCTTCGACGGCAGCCAGTGCGCCAGGACCTGCTCTCCCGGCCAGCCCAGTCCCTATTTCAACAGCAAGTCGGCGCGCCCTTTCGATGAGCACGGGATCCGCCTGTCGATGCTGCTGCCGACCGAATCGGTGCAGGAGGCGAAGGACTTGATCGACCGCGGCGTGGCGGCCGGCTTCCGCACCGTGCCCGCCACCGCCTATTACCTCGCCACCTCGGAAAAGGCGCGCAATACCCGCGCCGGCTTCTTTCCCCGCCCCGGGCGTATTCCCGGCCGCCGGCTCACCACCAAAGTGATGCAGGCCGATGCGCTGGAAGGGGTGAAGGACGTGCTGGTCTACCAGACCGGGATGGCCCAGGTCGCCAAGCTCGACACCATCGGCTTCGTGCCCGGCGCCCTGGCCGACCACCTGACTTCGCTCGGCGGCGACTTGCTCGGCACGTCCCAGATGAGCAGCCTGCGCTGGCTGGAAGCGG
Source organism: Telluria sp. ZB4P36 (assembly GCF_059685865.1). Lineage (NCBI taxonomy): Bacteria > Pseudomonadati > Pseudomonadota > Betaproteobacteria > Burkholderiales > Oxalobacteraceae > Telluria > Telluria sp. ZB4P36. The sequence goes on along the minus strand of NZ_JCASIE010000016.1, from coordinate 20,959 downwards.
GCGCCACCGCCAGCTACGGCACGGTCAGCGAGCCCTGCAATCACTGGCAGAAATTTCCCAATCCCTCGGTCCTGCTGCGCCACTACCTGAGCGGCGACAGCGCCATCGAAGCCTACTGGAAGAGCGTGGCCTGGCCCGCCCAGGGGCTGTTCATCGGCGAACCGCTGGCTGCGCCCTATCGGGGCCGCTGAGCGTCCCTGTTTTTAGCCAATTTGCAACGGATTGATCCGATCGGATCAATACGTGGTCATCATGTTGTCAATTTGCGCATTTACTATGCATTTTGCTAACAAAGCATTCGTTTATTGCATGCGACCATCCATCCATCGGGAAACCATGAAAAATTTTGCAACGCTCGCTCCGCGACGCACCATCCTCGCAGCGCTGCTCGCCGGTATCGCCGCAACGGCTGCGGCTGACAGTCCCGTCGTCATCAGCCAGGTCTACGGTGCCGGCGGCAATACCGGCGCGGCCTGGAACCGCGACTTCGTCGAGCTGTTCAACCGCAGCGGCAGCGACGTCAGCCTGGGCGGAATGAGCCTGCAGTACCAGTCGACCTCGGGTACGACCTGGGTGACCAACTTCACGGTCCTGCCGAACGTGACCCTGAAGCCGGGGCAGTACTTCCTCGTTACCGGCGCCCAGGGCGGCGCCAAGGCCGGCACCGATGTCGGCACGGCGGACCATGCCGGCACGCTCGACCTGGCAGGCGCGAACGGCAAGGTCGCGTTGGCCAGGACGACGGCGCGCCTGGGGACGCCCGATGGCAAACCGGATGTGCTCGACATGGTGGGCTTCGGCACCGCCGACCGCTACGAGACGGCGGCCGCGCCGGCGCCGTCGAACACGAACTCGATCCAGCGCGCGCTGGGCGGCTGCACCGACACCGACAACAATGCGGCCGACTTCAGCGCGGGACCGGTCACCGGTCCGCGCCGCAGCAGCACGCTGCCGCTCAACGTCTGCAACAACGGGCCGGCCGCCGAGCCGATCGTGACCAGTTGCCCGGCCGGGGTGCTGACCCAGGCCGGCACGCCGGTCAGCCTGGCACTGTCGGCCAGCGACAAGGACAGCATCGTCAACGGCGCGAGCATCGTTGCCGGCGGGGTGGCCGGCATCAGCCTGGTCAACCTGGCCCCTGCAGGCGCGGACGGCGCCAGCGCCAGCGTGACCCTGCAGGTCGACGCCGGCGTCATCAACGGCAACTACCCGGTCAAGATCAGCTTCACCAACGACGACAGCCAGGAACAGAGCTGCACCGTCGCCGTGAAGGTAGCCGGCGAGCACAGCATCCCGCAGATCCAGGGCAGCGGCACGACCAGCGAGTACGCCGGCATGGTGCAGACCACCGAGGGTGTCGTGACCGCCAAGCTGGGCAACAGCTTCTTCCTGCAAGACCCGAACGGCGATGGCGACCCGACGACCTCGGACGCCATCTACGTATTCAACAGCAATGCCGCTCTCGTCGCCGGCATCGCGCCGGGAGACCGCGTGCGTGTCTCCGGCACCGTGACCGAATACCGTCCGAGCGGCGCGCCGCGCACCTACACCGAGCTGACCGAGCTCGCCGGCGTGAGCAAGGTCGGCACCGGCCCGGCCATCGTTCCGACCAACATCGATCTGCCGAACACCGACTGGGGCCGCTACGAGGGCATGCTGGTGCGCGTCGTCTCGCCGCTGACCGTCAACCAGAACAAATACCTGGGCGACCGCGGTGAACTGAGCCTGGCGGCAGGCCGCCGCGAATCCCCGACCAACCGCCACCCGGCCGGTTCGCCGGAAGCGGACGCCCTGGCTGCGGAGAATGCCGGCAACCTCCTCGTGCTGGACGATGGCATCTTCTCCGAACCGGCGCTCATCCCCTATCTTGGCGAAGACAACACCGTGCGTTCCGGCGACACCGTCACGAACCTGGTAGGCGTGCTGGATTACGGTTCGACCGGCGGCAGCGGCGCGGCCTTCAAGCTGCAGCCACTGGAAGCGCCGCGGTTCTCGCGCACCAATCCGCGCCCGGCGGCCCCAAACCTGCCGGCCGGCGTCAAGGTTGCCAGCGCCAATGTGCTGAATTTCTTTACCACCTTCACCGACGGCAAGGATGCCTGGGGCAACAGCGGCCAGGGCTGCACCATCGGTTCGCGCACCTCGGCCAGCGAGTGCCGCGGTGCCGACAACATGACCGAGTTCCTGCGCCAGCGCAACCAGATCGTGGCCTCGCTCAAGGCCCTGGATGCCGACGTCGTTGGCCTGATGGAAATCCAGAACAACGGCGACATCGCTACCGCCTACCTGGTCGAGCAGCTCAACGCCGCCATCGGCCAGCCGGTCTACGCGATGGTGCCGACGCCAGCGGGCACGAGCCCGGGCACCGACGCCATCCGCGTCGCCATGATCTACAAGCCGGCCGTGCTGACTGCCGTCGGCAGCGCCATGCTGGACAGCGACCGCGTCAACAACCGCGCGCCGATGGCCCAGACCTTCAAGGCGTCCAACGGCGCCAGGTTCTCGTTGGTGGTCAACCACTTCAAGTCGAAGGCCAGCTGCAGCGGCGCCGGGATCGGCGACACCGAACTGGGCAACGGCCAGGGCTGCTGGGACGAGACCCGCGTGAAGCAGGCGACCCGCCTCACCGACGTGTTCCTGCCGCAGGTCACGGCGGCGGCCGGCGACGAGGACGTGCTGGTCATCGGCGACCTCAACGCCTATCCCTTCGAGCGTCCGATCAATCATCTGACCGGCAAGGGCTTCGTGAACCAGATCGAGCGCTTTATCCGTCCGCATGGCACGCCGTACTCCTACGTGTTCGACGGCGCCTCGGGCTACCTCGACCACGCGCTGGCGAGTGCCTCGCTGAGCCCGCAAGTGGCCGGCGCTGCCGAATGGCACAACAATGCCGACGAGCCGGAGCATATCGATTACAACCTGGGCGATACCGCGCAAGACCCGTATCGCGCTGGCGCCTACCGCGCTTCCGACCATGACCCGGTGGTGGTCAGCCTGGCCTTGAGCCCGACCTTCAGCGACGTGAGCGCGTCGGTCAAGGCGGTGGTGGGCGGCTTCATCATGAACCGCGTCACCGGGCAGTTCACCGGCAGCGTAGCCATCACCAACACCGGCACCGGAGCGCTCAACGGCCCGCTGCACTTGGTGCTGCAAGGCCTGCCGGCCGGCGTCACGCTCGCCAACGCGACCGGCATGCACAACGGCGCGCCTTACATCACGCTGCCGAACGCCGCGATCGCCCCCGGCGCCAAGATCACGGTCAGCACCACCTTCAACAACCCGAACAAGGTCGGCATCGCCTATACGCCGAAACTGTTCACCGGCTCGTTCTAAGTACAAGGAAACCAATATGAATCGCCTGCAAGCACTCTTCGTCCGCGCACTGCTGACCCTGGCCATGGTGGCCGGCGCCGCTCCGACGGCCCTCGCCGGCCCGCTCTACCACGTGTCGATCGACACCAGCACGCTCACCGGGCCGACCGGCTACTTCGACTTCCAGTTCAGCAGCCCGGCCGACGCGCTGCCGTCCTCGGTACGGATCAGCAACGTAGCGGGCGCCTTCGGTGCCACGCTCGACCAGCAGGGCGACTACAGCGGCACGCTGGCCGGCGGCCTCACGCTCGGCAACGGCGCCGGCTTCACCGGCATCCTGGCCGAGGCGCTGCTGGGCGGCACGTTCAGCTTCGACCTGCGCTTCGAGCAGGGCGCGGTCGGCAATGGCTCGCTGTTCAGCCTGATGGTGCAGGATTCGGGCAGCGCCCTTGGCCTGCTGACGATCGCGCTGACACCTGGAGAAGCCGATTTGATCGAGGTGGCGGGTGACGTGGCCTTCGACCTGTCCCAGGCCGCGGACGTGCCGGAACCGTCGGACTGGGCGCTGGTGCTCACCGGCCTGTTCCTGATTGCTGCAATGCGCCACGTCCAGTCACGCCGCTGATTCTCGTGTTTGCGTGAAAACGCCCGCCCTGCGGCAGGTGTTTTTATTTGTGCAATTTATTTCCTAAAAGTCTTAATTCAAAAGGGAAATTGTATTGTTCACCTTGCCACGCTTGCGGCATAGTCGGCGCATTGTCATGCGGGCTCCTTCGAACGGGGGAGCCATTACCGACCTGCCGCCATGTCCGTCCAAGTCTTCGTGGTCGATCCCGACGTTCCAACCCAGCAGTTGCTGACGCAGAACCTGTGCAGCGCCGGGCACCGGGTCAGCTGTTGTCCGGATGCCGAATCGGCCCTGGTCCTGCTTGACGAGGCCTTGCCGGACATGTTGTTGCTGGAATGGGAGTTGGCAGGCCAGAGCGGCGAAGCCCTGGTACGCCGCTTGCGCGCGCGGCCACGCACGCGCGAGTTGCCGGTGATTATGCTGACGGCACGCTGTGCGGAGCCGGACAAGATTTTGGCGCTGGAATCCGGCGCCGACGACTATCTCACCAAACCCTTCAGTCCCCGCGAATTGTTGGCCCGCATGCACGCGGTGCTGCGGCGCCGCGCGCCGCAGGTATCGAGCGACACGATCCAGCTGGCAGGCCTGCGGCTCGATCCCGCCACCCAGCGCGTCAGCGCAGGGGCGCGCCAGATCGTGCTCGGTCCGGTAGAGTTTCGCCTCCTGAATTTCCTGATGCACCATCCCGAGCGCGTCCATACCCGTTCCCAACTCCTCGACCAGGTCTGGGGCCGGCATGCCGTGCTGGACGAACGCACCGTCGACACCCACGTCGGCCGCCTGCGCAGCGCGCTGCAGGCGAGCGGCCACCAGGAACACATCGTGACGGTGCGCGGCAGCGGCTACCGCTTCGTCGCCTGGAATGCCGGCGCGCGCCTGGGATGGCCGTCGGCCGCCTGAGCCCTCATGGTCATCCTCAGCAAGCTCGAGCAGGAATACCTGCTACGCACGGTCGAGTCCGGCGTCGACCTGGCCGACCTGCACGCGCTGTTCCTGTGGGCGCAAGGTCCGATGCAGGCCCTGCTGCCGCACGAGGCGATGCTGTGCCTGCAGCTTGACGGGCGGGGTGGGGTGGTGCGTAGCGCATGCCTGCACCGCAAGGTACTCGACGCCGGCGCGCTGGACCGGCTGACCGGCAGCATCGGGCCGGGCCTTGCGCGGGCCTGGCGTTCAGGTCCTGCGCAGCCCGCCACGCTCGATCAAGATGTGCCCGCCGGCCACCTGTCCGGCTGCCTCGCCCTGCTGGACGGCAGCGGTTTCGATAACGCCCTGGTGCATGGCAGCGCCGCGCTCGATAGCGGGGCGACGCTGTTCATCCTGTTGGGGCTGCCTTTCCGGCCGGGACCCCGGCATGGCTACTTCCTGCAGTTGCTGCTGCCTTGCCTGCATCTGGGACTCTTGCGGGCACTCGCCGGCCGGGCCCGCGCCGGCAAGGCGCCGGCGCGTCCGCTCAGCGCGCGCGAGCTGGCGATATTGGCCTGCGTGCGCGACGGCCAGTCGAATGAAGAGGCGGGCAGGGCTTTGGGGATCAGTGCGCTGACGGTGAAGAACCACCTGCAGCGGATCTACCGGGTGCTGGACGTCGGTAACCGGGCCCATGCGGTAGCCCGTTGCCTCGATCTGCGTCTGTTTTAGAGGAAAGAAGAGAGGCGGCGCCGGCAGGCGCCGTGAGACCAGGACCGGTCAGGACTGTGCCGGTCCCATGCCGTCGGCCGATGCGCGGCGCATGGCGTCGATACGGAAGGCTTCGGCATTGCCGTCGATGATGCGCAGGCTGGCGCAGCCTTCGGCGGCGCAGTCCGGGGCCGGGTTGTTCGGGCCGGCGGCAGCGGCAACGGCCGGGCCGGTCGAGGCGGCCGGGGTGGCAGCGGCGCCGGCTGCGGCGACGCTCAGGTCGCTCTGTACTGCCGTGCCGAGGGTCATCGGCATTTGCGACTCATGCTGGCCTGCGCCGCAGGCGGTCAGGAGGGTGGTCAGGGCGAGGGCGGCGATAGTACGGAAGGAGATGTTCATGATTCGGTCTGGGTGAGCGGGCTCGTCAGTAACAGAATCTATTGTAGTGAGTAAATTTTTCCGCTGCTCAATTTTTTTCGTTAGTGAACAGCAAATATTAAGATTTAGAAATAAAAATGCGCGACGTTCCCGATTTTTGGATGCAGTTGCTGCGTCTATTTTTAAGGAGGTAAAAAATTCCGTACGGCAATTGATGTTCTGCGGCAACAGCGAATTGTTGCTGCGTAGCGAACTGGGGTGGGAGGGATGGCGAGCCGGCAAGCTTTGGCGTGCATACCGTGATTCGCTTGACCACATTCTGGCAAGCAGGGAGGATGGCAGGATGCGAAAACTCATCCTTATCCTCCTGCTCGGATGCACCGCCTGCACTACCCAGGCCCAGGATCCCGGCCGCAAGGAAACGCGCCCCGGCGCCTCTGCCCAGGGCGGCGACACCCTGGCCCGCATCCGCGCGCTGATCGGTCCGGCTTCCTGTACCGAGTCCAGCCAGTGCCGCACCCTGCCGGTCGGCGCCATGGCTTGCGGCGGTCCGCAAGCCTACCTGCCGTATTCGATGTCCGGTACCGACGAGAAAGCCCTGCGCGCCCTGGGCGAGCAGCACAAGGCCGAACGCATGGCCGAGATCAAGGCCGGCGGCATGGTATCGATCTGCCGCCACCTGCCCGATCCGGGCGCGGTCTGCACCAGCGGCGCTTGCCAGCTGGGGGCCTCGTCGCCGGCACCGGTCGCGCGCTGAAGCGGCGTGCGACGGGCATCGCGACTTGCGGCGGCGCAAGCGCGCCGCGCCGCTGTGATGGCAAAAAATAAAGAAATGTTGTCTTGGCCTTGGGCGCCGTGGTAGCCTTCAACGCCAAGCTTTTCGTACGTGCAATTAGGAGTCGGTCGATGGTTTCAGTATTCGAACAGCGCGTCGCCGCGCGTCCCGCCCAGCGTCCCGCGGGCTTCACCCTGCTCGAGCTGCTGGTGGTGATCGTGATCATCGGCCTGCTCGCCGCGTATGTCGGCCCCAAGTACTTCTCGCAGCTGGGCAAGTCCGAAGTGACGGTGGCGAAGGCGCAGATCGAAGCCTTCGACAAGTCGCTCGACACCTACCGCCTCGACGTCGGCCGCTACCCGAGCGCCGAGGAAGGCCTGAACGCGCTCATGGCCGCGCCGCCGAGCGCCGGCGCCAAGTGGAACGGTCCCTACCTGAAGAAGGGCGTGCCGCAGGATCCCTGGGGCCGTGCTTACCAATACCGTTCGCCGGGCAGCAAGGGCGAGTACGAGATCCTGTCGCTCGGCAAGGATGGCCAGCCGGGCGGTACCGGGGACAATGCCGACATTTCGTCGCAGTGATCTTCTGACATCACACAAATAATCAAGCTTTAACAGCCGGGCCCGCCTTCATGCAGTTCGCCGTTCGTACCCTTGCGCCCGACATGTCGATTTCGAAGCTCGTCGTCGATGCCGCCGACGCCCTCGACGCGCGCCGCCAGGTGGAGGCGCGCGGGCTGTTCGTCAGCGCCGTCGAACCGGCGCGCAGCTCGCCCTTCGCCGGCCTCGGACGCCGTGGGGGCGCCAAGCTTTCCCTGGTCCTGTTCAGCCAGGAACTGCTGGCCCTGCTCAACGCGGGCCTCGGCATCGTCGAAGGCCTGGAAGCCCTGCTCGAGAAGGAAGCCAGCCCGGGCGCGCGCGGCGTGCTCGAACGCCTGCTCGGCGGCCTGCGCGAGGGCAAGCGCTTCTCCAGCGTGCTGGCCGCCCAGCCCGATCTGTTCCCGCCGCTGTACGTCGGCATCGTGCGCGCCGCCGAAGGCACCAGCGACCTGCCGCGTGCGCTGTCGCGCTACATCGATTACCAGCAGCGCATCGACACCGTGCGTTCCAAGATCGTCAGCGCCTCCATCTATCCCGTGATCCTGCTGATGGTGGGCGGCGGCGTGAGCGCCTTCCTGATCGGCTACGTGGTGCCAAAGTTCGCCGAGGTCTACCAGGGAGCAGGGCGCTCGCTGCCCTGGATGTCGCAGCTGCTGCTCGACTGGGGCCAGTTCGCGTCCGCGCACGGCAGCGCCATCGGCGTGGCGGCCCTGCTCGCGGTCGTCGGCGCGGTAGCGGGCGTGCGGCGCCTGGCGCGCAGCGGCGGCATCACCCGCCTGCTGGTGCGCCTGCCGGGCATCGGCGAGCGCGCCCGCATCTACGAACTGTCGCGCCTCTACCTGACGCTCGGCATGCTGACCGAGGGCGGCATCACCATCGTCGGCGCCATCGAGACCGTGCAGCCGATGGTGACCGGTAACGTGCGCAAGGGCCTGCTGCATGCGCGCGCCGCCATCGAATCGGGCCAGCCGCTGTCGCATGCCTTCGAAGCCCATGGCCTGACCACGCCGATTTCCCTGCGCATGCTGCGCGTCGGCGAGCGCACCGGCGACATGGGGCCGATGCTGACCCAGTCGGCCGCCTTCTACGACGGCGAGATCACGCGCTGGATCGACCGCTTCACCCGTACCTTCGAGCCGCTCCTGATGGCGGCCATCGGCCTGGTGGTGGGCGCCATCGTGGTGCTGCTCTACATGCCGATCTTCGACCTGGCCGGAGACATGTCGTGAACGCGCCCCAGGACAAGGTCCTCGACCCGGCACTGCTGGCGCGCGCCCGTGCGCTGGCACAGGGCTCGCGCCGCGGCCTGGTGGCCGAACTCGAAGGCCTGACCGGCCTGGAGCCGCGCAGCATCATCCGCGAGCTGGCGGCGCCCTTCGCGATGCCGGTGATGGAAACCGCCGCCATGCTGGCGCAGTCTCCGGCGTTCGATCTGCTGCCGCTGGCCCAGGCCATGTCGCGCCACTGCGTGCTGTTGCGCGACGGCGCCGGCCATCTGCTAGGGGTGCTGTCCGATCCCTTCGACCTCGACCTGCAGACCTGGCTGGGTGCGCAGGCGCGCGCCACCGCCAGGTCGCCGCTCGACCTGTGCCTGGCGCTGCAGTCCGACATCCAGGCCTATCTCTCCAAGCAGGAAGAATCGGCGCGCGCCGTGGACAGCCTGGTGGGCGGCGACGGCGATGCCCGGCGCGACGGCAAGGCCAACCAGGTGCTGTCCTTCGCCTCGGTCTCGGAAAGCGGCAGCCCGGCCGTCAAGCTGGTCAACTCGACCCTGTACGATGCGCTCAAGGCCGGCGCCTCCGACATCCACCTGGAGAGCACGGCCGGCGGCCTGGCGGTGAAATACCGCGTGGACGGCGTGCTCGACCACGCGGCCACGGTCGGCGGCGTCGAGCTGGCCGAGCACATCATCTCGCGCCTGAAGGTGCTGGCCGAGCTCGACATCGCCGAGCGCCGCATCCCCCAGGACGGCAGCTTCCGGGTGGAGTCGGGCGGGCGCGACATCGACCTGCGGGTCTCGATCATGCCCAGCATTCACGGCGAGGACGCGGTGATCCGTATCCTCGACAAGCGCGCCATGATCGAGTCCTACGGCGCGCTGACCCTGGAAGCGCTGGGCTTCGACGCGCCTTCGCTGGCGACCCTGCGCACCCTGGCCCAGGAAGCCTACGGCATGCTGCTCGTGACCGGGCCGACCGGTTCCGGCAAGACCACCACGCTGTACGCGGCGCTTACCGAGATCCACAACGGCCGCGAGAAGATCATCACCATCGAGGACCCGGTCGAGTATCAGCTGCCGGGCATCCTGCAGATCCCGGTCAACGAAAAGAAGGGCCTGACCTTCGCCAAGGGCCTGCGCTCGATCCTGCGCCACGACCCGGACAAGATCATGGTCGGCGAGATCCGCGACCGCGAGACCGCCGAGATCGCGGTGCAATCGGCCCTGACCGGCCACCTGGTGCTGACCACGGTCCACGCCAACAACGTGTTCGACGTGTTCGGCCGCTTCACCCACATGGGCATCGACCCGTATGCCTTCGTGTCGGCCCTGAACGGCATCTGGGCCCAGCGCCTGATCCGCATGAACTGCCCGCACTGCGCCGTGCGCTACGAGCCGGACGCTGCGGAGCTGGCCTCGGTGCAGCTGGCGCGCGAGGACGCCCTGGACTACGTCTTCATGCGCGGCAAGGGCTGCGGCGACTGCCGCGGCACCGGCTACCGCGGGCGCCGCTCGATCGCCGAGATCCTGACCCTGAACGACGAGATCCGCGAGCTGATCGTCGACAAGCAGCCGATCCGCCGCATCAAGGCCGCGGCCTACGCCAACGGCACCCGCAGCCTGCGCCTGGCGGCGCTCGACCTGGTCAAACGCGGCGCCACCACCATCGACGAGATCCGGCGGGTGACCCTCCATGCGTAGACGCTTCGGACAGTCCCTGCGCCTCGGGGTCGCCGCCGACGGCCTGGCGCTGCTGCGCGTGAGCGGCTGGCCGGGTTCCAGCGCCGAGGTGCTGGCCCAGCTGCCGGTCGAAGCCGGCGCGCCGGATGCGCTGGCCAAGGGCCTGCGTGCCCTGCTGGGCGACGCCGCCCCGCGCGGCTGGCCGAAGGGATGGCCGATGCGCGTCGTGCTGGCCGACGAGCTGGTGCGCCTGTGGCAGGTGCCGCCGCCCCAGGGAGCGACCCGCTTCGGCGACCTGCAGGCCGCCGCCGCGCTGCGCCACCAGCATCTGTTCGGCACGCCGCCTCTCGACTGGCGCATCAGCGCCGACTGGGACGCCGCGCGTCCCTTCCTGGCCGCCGCCGCACCCGAGGCCTTGCTCGGCTTGCTGGAGACACTGGCGCGCGAGCAGCGCTTCCACCTGGTCGAGGTGGCGCCGCAGTTCGTGGCCGCGATGAATGCCTGGCGCCGCGCGCGCCGGCCGGGCGCCTGGTTCGGCCTGGTGCATGGCGGCGTGCTGTCGCTCGCGGCCTACGAGGGCGCGGCGCTGGCCGCGGTGCGCACCGCCGTGATCCCGCCAGGGGCCGACCGCGACTGGCTCGAAGCCCACGTCGCGCGCGAAGCCTTGCGGGTCGGGGTAGGGCGGCCGGAGCGCCTGCAGCTGTGCGGCGCCGCGCCCGCCGGCTGGGCCAGCTCGGCCGGACGCCTGAAGTTCGCCTGCACCCTGCTGGAAGACGACAGCGCCGACTGGCCGCTGCACGTGCGCCTGGCGCGCACCGGGATGGAAGCATGATCCGACGCATCAAACGCACCCAGATCGATTTCGCGCCGCGTTCGCTGCGCCGTACCCTGTTCCGCGTCCCCGGACGGAGCGTCGGCCTGGTGGTCGCCGCCGTCGGCGTGTGCGCCGTGGCCCTGTCGCAGCTGGTCCAGTACCAGGAAGAGCGCGAGCAGCTCGCGGCCCTGCAGGCCGCCATTGCGGCGCGCTCGACCGCCATGCGACCGCTGCCGGTGGTGGCGCAGGCGAAGTTCACGGTGCCGGAAGCGCAGGCGCAGGCCATCAACGACGCCGTCATGCAGCTGAATTTGCCCTGGCGCGACCTGGTCGAGGCGGTACGCAGCGCCACCCCGGCCAGCGTGGCGCTGCTGGCGCTGGAACCCGACGCCAAACGCCGCACCCTGCGCATCACGGCCGAGGCGCGCAACAGCGACGACATGCTGGCCTATGTGGCAAAGATGCAGGAGCAGGGCTGGTTCGCATCAAGCGCCCTGGTGCGCCACGAGATCGCGGAGCAGGAGCCGAACCGGCCGCTGCGCTTCCAGCTCAGCGCGCAGTGGGGGGCGCAATGAAGGACATGAGCCTGGCTTCGCTGTGGCTGCGCATGGTGCTCGCGCTGCGCCGCCTGAATCCGGTGCCGGCCCTGGCCGTCGTGCTGGCGCTGGGCGCCATGGGCGCGATCGCGTGGCTGGGGATGACGCGGGCCGAGCTCGGCGAAGACTATGCGGTCGCGCGCCGCCAGGCCGCCTTGCCGCCGCCCCTGCCTGCGGCGCTGCCGGCGCCGCCGCCCAGCGCCGACCAGAACCTCGCGCATTTCTATGCCGCGCTGGGCGAGCGCCGCCACGTCGACCGCCAGCTCAAGACCCTGTTCACGCTGGCCGAGAAGAATGGCCTCAGCCTGCGCCAGGGCGAGTACCGCAGCAGCCAGGACCGCGCCGGGCGCTTCCTGACCTACCAGATCACGCTGCCGGTGACGGGGCGCTACGGGGCGATCTGGCAGTTCGCCTTCGATGCGCTGCGCGCGCTGCCGCACGCCTCGCTGGACGACGTCGGCTTCCGGCGCGATGCGATCGGCAGCGAGACCGTCGAGGCGCGCCTGCGCCTGACGCTGTATCTCGCCGCCACCCCGGGAGTGCCGCAATGAAGCCGCGCCACATCGGGATGGCGGTCGCCCTGGTCGCCGCCGCCGGCCTGGTCGTCTTCGGCGACAACACCCCCGAGGACGTGGTGGCCGAGCCGGTCGAGCGCGCCCGGGCGCCGGCGCCGGCCGCGGATACCGGCACCGCCGCGCGCAAGGACAAGGCCCCGGCCATCCTGCGCCTGGTGGACCGGGAGGTCCTGATCGGCGACAGCGAGGCGCGTTTCAACGCCGCCGAGAATGGCGTGTTCGCGCGCCAGGACTGGACCCCGCCGCCGCCGCCGCCGGCCCCCGCGCCGCCACCGCCGCCGCCGAGCGCGCCGCCGCTGCCCTACACCTTCATCGGCAAGTCGCTGCAGGACGGCACCTGGGAAATCTACCTGGCGCGCGGCGACCGTACCCACCTGGTGCGCGAGAACATGACGATCGACGGCATGTACCGCGTCGATGCGATCCGTCCGCCCGTGCTGACCCTGACCTACCTGCCGCTGAACCAGGTTCAGCAGCTCAATATTGGAGTATTCGACTGATGGTTCGTATCCGCAAACTCGTGCTTGCCGCCGGCCTCGGGGCGGTGCTGCTCGGCGGCTGCGCCGGTCAGCGCGCCTACCAGGAAGGCAATGCGCTGGTGGCCCAGGACCAGGTCGGCGCCGGGCTGGCGAAATACCAGGAGGCGGTGACCGCCGACCCGGGCAACGCCCAGTACCGCAGCGCCTACCTGCGCGCCCGCGACAGCGCGGCCGGCCGCCTGCTCGGGCAGGCCGATGCGGCCTTCGCGGGCGGCCAGGTCGAGGCGGCGCTGCAGGACTACCGCCGCGTGCTGGCCTTCGACCCGGCCAACGAGCGCGCCCGCGCCGGCCTGCGCCAGGTCGAGGCCGACCGCCGCCACGCCGCCATGCTGCAGGAGGCCCGCGCCGCCTTCGACAAGGGCGAGCTCGATACCGCGCGCCAGAAGCTGGGCGCGATCCTGACCGAACGCCCGGCCCACGAGCCGGCGCGCCTCCTGATGCTCGAGGTGGACGAGAAGGCGGCGGCCGCCCCGGCCGGCGAGGCGGCGCTGGCGGCGTCCTTCCGCAAGCCGATCAGCCTGGAATTCCGCGATGCGCCGCTGAAGCAGATCTTCGAAGTCATCGCGCGCCACTCCGGCCTGAACTTCGTGTTCGACAAGGACGTCAAGTCCGATGCGCGCAGCTCGATCTTCCTGAAGAACAGCACGGTCGAGGCGGCGGTCTACTACCTCCTGATGACCAACCAGCTCGAGCGCCAGGTCATGGACGGCAACACCATCCTGATCTATCCGAACGTGGCGGCCAAGCTGAAGGAATACCAGGAGATGACGGTCAAGACCTTCTTCCTGGCGAATGCCGATGCCAAGAACATCGCCAACACCTTCAAGACCATCCTCAAGTCGCGCGACGTGGTGGTGGACGAAAAGCTGAATCTCGTGATCCTGCGCGACAGCCCGGAAGCGGTGCGCGTGGCGAGCCAGCTGGTGGCGCTGCAGGACGTGCCCGAGCCGGAGGTCATGCTCGACGTCGAGGTGCTGGAGATCAAACGCAGCCGCATCACCGACCTCGGCATCGCCTGGCCGGGCGCGGTTTCGTTCGCGCCGCTGGCCACCATCGACGGCGACCCGGTCAGCATCGACCAGCTGCGCGGCCTGAACCGCGGCAACATCGGCGTCTTCAGCGACCTCACCGCCACCGTCAACGCCAACAAGACCGACGGCGACTCCAACACCCTGGCCAATCCGCGCATCCGCGTGCGCAACAAGGAAAAGGCCAAGGTCGTCATCGGCGACAAGATCCCCAACATCTCGACCACGATTTCCTCGGGCGTGGGCGGCTTCGCGTCCGAATCGGTGAACTACGTCGACGTCGGCCTGACCCTCAACGTGGAGCCGACCATCTACCTGAACAACGAAGTCGGGATCCGCATCTCGCTCGAGGTCAGCACCCTGGGCGAATCGGTGACCACCCGTTCCGGCACCGTGGCCTACCGCATCGGCACCCGCTCGGCCACCACGCTGCTGCAGTTGAAGGATGGCGAGAACCAGGTGCTGGCTGGCCTGATCAGCAACGAGGACCGCTCCAGCGGCAGCAAGGTGCCGGGCATCGGCGACCTGCCGATCGTCGGCCGCCTGTTCGGCAGCACGCGCGATTCCAACGACCGCACCGAGATCGTGCTGTCGATCACGCCGCGCCTGGTGCGCACGCTGCAGCGGCCGCCGGCCGCGGCTTCCGAATTCGGCGCCGGCACCGAGGCCAGCTTCCGCCGCCGCCCGGACGGCACGGGGCGCGCGCCGGTGCAGTTGCCGGTCACGGCCGGGGCGGCCCCGGCGCCGGGGCGGCCATTCTCCGTCCCGCCGTCGCAACTACCGGTGACGCCGCAGACCGGTTCCCCGCAATCCGGTCCGCCGCCGGCAGCACCCGCACCGAACATCCAGGTGGTCCCGGTGCCGCCGCCGCCCGCCGCACCGGCCACCCAGCAGTAATGTCCAGGCGCGGCTTCACGCTCATCGAGCTGCTGGTGACGCTGGCGATCCTGGCCCTGCTGGGAACCCTGGTGGTGCCGGTGGCCCAGGTCACGGCCCAGCGCCGCGACGAGGTGGCGCTGCGCCGCGCGCTGCGCGAGATCCGCACCGGCATCGACGCCTACAAGAAGGCCAGCGACGACGGCCGCGTGGCCAAGACCGCGGGCGCCAGCGGCTATCCGCCGCGCCTCGAGATGCTGGTCGAGGGCGTGCGCGACCTGCGCAGCCCCAAGCAGGCCCGGATCTATTTCATGCGGCGCCTGCCGCGCGACCCCTTCCATCCGGATCCCGATGCCTCGGACGCCGCGACCTGGGGCAAGCGCAGCTATGCCAGCGAGCCGGACGAGCCGAAGGAGGGCGACGACGTCTACGACGTGTACTCGATGTCCGAGAAGCCCGGCCTGAACGGCATCCCCTACAACAAGTGGTGAGCACGATGCAAAATCTCCGGCGCCTGGGCGCCTTCACCCTGATCGAACTGCTGGTGGTGCTGGGCATCGTGGCCCTGCTGCTGACGCTCGCCGTGCCGCGCTTCTTCCCGAGCATCGACGCCACCCGCGAAACCATCCTCGAGGAGAACCTGCGCAACACGCGCGCCGTCATCGACCAGTTCCGCGCCGATACCGGGCGCTATCCGGATTCGCTCGACCAGCTGGTCGAAAAGAAGTACCTGCGCGAGCTGCCGATGGACCCGGTCGCCGAGAGCCGCGACAGCTGGATCGTGGAGCCGCCGCCGGAAGGGGAATCCGGCGAGGTGGGCAACGTGAAGAGCGGGGCGCCGGGCAATGACCGCAAGGGCAAACCCTACGCGGAGTGGTAGCGTGAATCTGCGCCAGCCGCCGCGCCAGGCCGGCTTTACCTACCTCGGCCTGATCATCTTCGTCTTCATCATCGGCATGGTCGGCGCGGCCACGCTGAAGATCGGCGCGCTGCTGCAGCGCGCCCACGCGGAACAGGAGCTGCTGGAGATCGGCGCGCAGTTCAGCACCGCCCTGCGCACCTTTGCCGAAGCGACCCCGCGCGGCCAGCCGCCCCAGCCCCTGACCCTGCAGGAACTGCTGCGCGATACGCGTTTCCCGAACCCGCGCCGGCACCTGCGCAAGATCTTCGTCGATCCGGTCAGCGGCAAGGCCGAGTGGGGCCTGGTGCGGGCGGGCGAGGGCGGACGCATCCTGGGCGTGCACAGCCTGTCGCAGGCCACGCCGCTCAAGCTGGCCAATTTCGACAAGCGCTTCCCGGGCTTCGAGAACCGCGAGCACATCGCCGACTGGAAGTTCATGGCCGAGCAGGGGGGAAGCAGCGTACCGCTGGCGCCGGGCGCGCGGCCGCAGCCGGGCACCGTGCCCCTGGCGCCGCCGGCGCCGCCCGCGCCGCGCGAGCCGCCGCCCCAGGCCGAGCCCCAGCCTGAACCGGAACCGGAAGCGCCGAAGGACGAGCCGCCTGCAGAAGAGCCGGCGCCGGAGAAGCCGGCCGAGCCGGAACAGAAGGAGCCGCAGGAACCGCCCGGCCAATCACAGGATTCCGGGCGGTGACTTACTTGGCGCGGCGCTTGAAGTCGCGCGGACGGAAGCCCAGCAGCGCCAGCACGGCAAAGTAGGCCAGCGCCGCGGCGGCGATGATCGCCGCCAGCGCGCCCGCGCGCAGCAGCGGCGTGGTGCGCATGGCGATCCAGTCGAACTGGTCCTGCGCGAACCACGACACCGCGCCCATCACGGCGACCGCCACCAGCAGCTTGACGAGGAACTTCCCCCAGCCCGCTTGCGGCACGTAGATCCGGCGGCGGCGCAGGCCGGCGTACAGGAAGGCGGCGTTGATGCAGGCGCCGACGCCGATCGACAGCGCCAGCCCGGCCACGCCGAACATCGGCACGAACACGATGTTCAAGAGCTGGGTCGCCACCAGCACGCCCACCGCGATCTTGACCGGGGTGCGCACTTCCTGGCGCGCGAAGAAGGCCGGCGCCAGCGTCTTGACCAGGATGAAGCCGAGCAGGCCGGCGGCATAGGCCATCAGCGGCCTGGACGAATTGAGCACGTCGGCGTCGTCGAACGCGCCGTAGTGGAACAGGGTGGAGATCATCGGCTCGGCCAGGGTCGCCATGCCTACCGCCGACGGGATCGCCAGCAGGAAGGTCAGGCGCAGGCCCCAGTCCAGCAGCGACGAGTACTCGGCGGTGTCGCCGTCGGTGTTGGCCTTGGCGAGGCCCGGCAGCAGGATGGTGCCGAGCGCGACGCCCAGCAGTGCGGTCGGCAGTTCCATCAGGCGGTCGGCATACTGCAGGGCCGAGACGGCGCCGGGACCCTGCCAGGCGGCGATGGTGGTATTGATCAGGAGGCTGATCTGGGCTGCCGCCACGGCGAAGACGGCCGGCCCCATCTTGCCGAGCATGCGGTGCACGCCGCTGTCGCGCAGGCCGACCAGCGGGTTGAGCGACAGGCGCGGCAGCATGCCGAGCTTGAGCAGCGGAGGAATCTGGATCGCCACCTGCAGCAGGCCGCCGATGCACACGCCGACCGCCATCGCATAGATCGGCTGGGCGAAGTAATCGGACAGCACCACGGCGGCGAAGATGAAGGAGATGTTCAGCAGGACCGGGGTAAAGGCCGGTATCTTGAACTGGCGCCAGGTGTTGAGGATCCCGCTGGCCAGGGCCACGAAGGCCATGCAGGCGATATAGGGGAACATCATGCGGGTCATGACGACCGCCGCATCGAAGGCTTCCGGCTCGTTGCGCAGGCCGCCGCCGATCCAGTAGATCAGGACCGGCGCCGCCAGGATGCCGGCAATGCTGGTCAGGATGGTGGCCCAGATCAGGACGGTGGCCACGTGGTCGACCAGGGTCTTGGTGGCGTCCTGGCCGTGCTTGGTCTTGTATTCCGTCAGGATCGGGACGAAGGCTTGCGAGAACGCGCCTTCGGCAAACAGGCGCCGCAGCAGGTTGGGCAGGCGGAAGGCGATGTTGAAGGCGTCGGTGAAGTAGGAGGCGCCAAAGGCGGCCGCGAACAGGCTTTCACGCAGCAGGCCGGTGACGCGGGACACCATGGTCATGCTGGAAATTGCGGCAAGGGTACGGAGCAGGTTCATGGGCCGGGATTATACTTGGGCAATACCGGTCCCGGACCGGCGCACCGGCATCCGGACGACAATTATGCAATTATGAATTGCCCTGACCGGCTTCCTTCGCTATAATCGTGGGCTGTACTGAATTCTGTTAGCAGACACGAATCGTTGGGCAGGCACTCGTCGGACATAAATGAGGCGCCAGTTTCACTCGCGAATGTTTGCAAACGCAACTTGACCCCGATTTAGGAAATTTCATGGCAAATACCGCACAAGCGCGTAAGCGCGCTCGTCAAGCAGTTAAGCAAAACGCGCACAACTCGTCGCAGCGTTCGACCCTGCGCACCGCAATCAAGGCAGTCCGCAAGGCCATCCAGGCTGGCGACAAGGCCGCTGCAACCACCATCTTCCAGCAATCCGTGTCGACCATCGACAGCATCGCTGACAAGAAGATCATCCACAAGAACAAAGCAGCCCGCCACAAGAGCCGTCTGGCTGCAGCCCTGAAAGCACTGTCGGCTTAATATCGACATGCGTGCGGCCTCGGCCGCGCAGGCAGTTCTGTGCAGAGCAAGACCCGCCCGACTTCGGTCCCGGCGGGTTTTGTCGTTTGTCGGCTCGATTGTCCGGTTCGCTTTCGGGCAGCGCTGCATATCTTAAAACCGTGGCGCACAGTAAAATGTTGGTGCATAATGTGAAACGCCGTCTTATGTCTTATAGAAGACTTCGCGAAGTCTGCCTCTGCAAGACCCGAGCGTTACCACCCGTTTTTAGACATCGTGCGACCTGCGCGATCATCGAGGAAAAAGCGTATGAGCAGTGATCCGACCATCATCTACACCCTGACCGACGAGGCACCGCTACTGGCGACCCACGCCTTCCTGCCTGTCGTCAGCACCTTCACCAAGCCGGCCGGCATCAAGGTCGAGCAGGCCGACATTTCGGTCGCCGCCCGTATCCTGGCGCAGTTCCCGGAAAACCTGACCCCGGAACAGCGCGTCCCGGACGTGCTGAGCGAACTGGGCAAGAAGACCCTCGAGCCGGACGCGAACATCATCAAGCTGCCGAACATCTCGGCCTCGGTGGGCCAGCTGACCGCGGCCATCAAGGAATTGCAGGCCAAGGGCTATAAGCTGCCGGACTATCCGGCCGACCCGAAGACCGACGAAGAGAAAGCCATCAAGGCCAAGTACGGCAAGTGCATCGGCTCCTCCGTGAACCCGGTCCTGCGCGAAGGTAACTCGGACCGCCGCGCGCCGAAGGCGGTCAAGGAATACGCACGCAAGAACCCGCATTCGATGGCCCCATGGTCGCAGGCATCGCGCACCCACGTGTCGCACATGACCCACGGCGACTTCTACCACGGTGAAAAGTCGATGACCCTCGACGCCGCCCGCGACGTCAAGATGGAACTGGTCACCAAGTCGGGCCAGACCATCGTGCTGAAGCCGAAAGTCGCCCTGCAGGCTGGCGAGATCATCGATTCGATGTTCATGAGCCGCAAGGCCCTGCTGGACTTCTACGCCAAGCAGATCGACGACGCGAAAGAAACCGGTGTGCTGTTCTCGCTGCACGTCAAGGCGACCATGATGAAGGTCTCGCACCCGATCGTGTTTGGCCACTGCGTGCGCATGTTCTACAAGGAAGCCTTCGAGAAGCACGGCGCCCTGTTCGACAGCCTCGGCATCAACGTCAACAACGGCATGGCTGACCTGTACAACAAGATCGCCGACCTGCCGACCTCGCAGCGCGAAGAAGTCGAACGCGACCTGCACGCCTGCCAGGAACACCGTCCGGCCCTGGCCATGGTCGACTCGACCAAGGGCATCACCAACTTCCATTCGCCGAACGACGTCATCGTCGACGCATCGATGCCGGCCATGATCCGCGCCGGCGGCAAGATGTACGACGCCAACGGCAAGCTGAAGGAAGTGAAGGCCGTCATCCCGGAATCGACCTTCGCCCGTATCTACCAGGAGATCATCAACTTCTGCAAGTGGCACGGCGCCTTCGACCCGAAGACCATGGGCACCGTCCCGAACGTGGGCCTGATGGCCCAGCAGGCCGAGGAATACGGCTCGCACGACAAGACCTTCGAGATCCCGGAAGACGGCGTGGCCAACATCACCGACCTCGCCACCGGCGAAGTCCTGATGAGCCAGAACGTGGAAACCGGCGACATCTGGCGCATGTGCCAGACCAAGGACGCCCCGATCCGCGACTGGGTCAAGCTGGCGGTCACCCGCGCGCGCAACTCGGGCATGCCGGCCGTGTTCTGGCTGGATCCGTACCGCCCGCACGAGAATGAGCTGATCAAGAAGGTCAAGACCTACCTGAAAGAGCACGACACCACCGGCCTGGACATCCAGATCATGTCGCAGGTCCGTGCGATGCGCTACACCCTGGAGCGCGTCAAGCGCGGCCTGGACACCATCTCCGTGACCGGCAACATCCTGCGCGACTACCTGACCGACCTGTTCCCGATCCTGGAACTGGGCACCAGCGCCAAGATGCTGTCGATCGTCCCGCTGATGGCCGGCGGCGGCATGTACGAAACCGGCGCGGGCGGTTCGGCGCCGAAGCACGTGCAGCAGCTGACCGAAGAAAACCACCTGCGCTGGGATTCGCTGGGCGAGTTCCTGGCGCTGGCCGTGTCGCTGGAAGACCTGGGCCTCAAGACCGGCAACAACAAGGCCAAGGTGCTGGCCCAGACCCTGGACGCCGCCACCGGCAAGCTGCTGGACAACCGCAAGTCGCCGTCGCCGAAGACCGGTGAACTCGACAACCGCGGCAGCCAGTTCTACCTGTCGATGTACTGGGCCCAGGAGCTTAGCGCGCAGACCGAGGACGCCGAACTGGCAGCCAGGTTCGCGCCGCTGGCCAAGCAGCTGGCCGAGAACGAGCAGAAGATCGTGGCCGAGATGCTGGAAGTGCAGGGCAAGCCGGCCGATATCGGCGGCTACTACAAGGCCGATGAAGCCAAGGTGAAGGCGGTGATGCGTCCGAGCGCGACCTTCAATGCCGCACTGGAGGCCTTCGCTGCCTGAGCGATCGTGAGCGTCACATGAAAACGCCGACCCGAGGGTCGGCGTTTTTTTGTGCGCCCAGCATGGGCGCACTCTTGCGGGTGCAAGTCCCGCCGCGAGCTGACCACAGTGAGCGAAGTGAAGCGCAACTGCGTGAGGGCGACCGAGCGTGGGGAGGAA